>JAQYVK010000604.1 GCA_030145585.1 Desulfatiglandales bacterium
GAATTCGACAGTCAGTTGGATATCCTAAGAATAAGACCTGTTTTTCTGTGGAATACAGTTTTTTTAAAAGAGGTGAGACTATCGTGTGGGAAACAAATATTAGCAGATAAATAAGGCACTTAAAAATTAGGGTCATCTCCAAAAGAGTTGTTCGATATTCGATATTCGGTTTTACATTCCCTGGACCCCTTTCTCCCAACTAATTGGGAGAAGAACAAAAAAATTAAAGAGGATCCGTTAACCTCCCTTCAACGCTCTTTAATGGGGGCTAGGGTGAACAAGGCTACGGCGGCGAGGGCGGCCCAAAAGATGAATGGTAAGCCGGGATTCAGGCTCGCAAAGCTGTTGCCCAGTGGAGGAGCTATCACGCCCCCGACTTGGGAAATGGTAAGCGTAATCCCAAAAGCCGTCCCGAAATCTTTCGGTTCAACCCCCTCGGTTTCTATGATCATGGTGGCGGTGATCGCCATAAAGCCGTCCATAAAAATGCCTGACAATATCAACAAGATCCAGATCAAGGTGCCATCAACCACAGGCAAAAGACCTAAACAGATCAGGGGCACTATTATGGCAGTAAACAGGATCGCTTTCCTTGAACCAAGTCTGTCTGATAATGAAGACAAAGGGACAACACATATGGTGCTAACCCCATAGAAAACGGCCAGCGTGCCATCTGCACTTGCAGGGCTCCAACCCTGCTCACGGAGATAGAGTGGCAGGTAGCCCGTCATGCCCATGATACCACCCATGCGCAACAATAGAGTGAATCCAATGAGCCAAAGGGCCTTGATACGAATTAACCTTGAGAGTGCCTGTCGAAACGGCTCTGCAATGGATTCGCCGGCAGTCGAGTCAGCTTCGTGTGGTTCCCTTCCAAATAAAAACCAGAGGATACCTATAATAATGGCGATCGCACCATAGAGGTACATGACCCCTCTCCAGCCACCTAATAAGGGCGACAATATCGTGGCGCTGATCATCGGTCCCAACATAAGTCCAAGACCCATGCCCATAGCGGATATACCCATCGCCAAACCCAGATTTCGATCAATAAACCACAAACCGATTGTCTTGGTCGCGCTGATCGGTACTATCAATCTTACGATACCAAGAAGGAAGACAGTGAACGAGAGTGTTAGGAAGCTGTTGGATAGACCTCTTGACGCACCGGTTATTCCGACTAAGAGGCACGTTACGCTCAAAAGGAATTTCACCCGGAACCGGTCGCTCAGGATTCCGCCGATCAGGCTGACAAAAATACCCGCCAGACTGGCGGCTCCCCAGACGGTGCCTATCTGTACGAGGTTTAAGTCTAAATCCTCTGATATCTCTTTAAAGAGGACAGGCAAGCAGGAAAGCGGTATCGTGGTGACAAAAGCGCCTGTTGCTACTGCAAGCCCTAAAAGATACCATCGATAGTTTGATTGAAGATTATCTGTCATTAGAATTCGTTTTATTTATACCCTAATGGAGCGAAAGTCGAGGATGCCCCAGATCCAAGGCGTCCAAGGGCGAAGCCGTAGTAAACTACTGCGAGCTTTGGCATGCGCTTGTTCACAAGCGCCGGAGATTGGGTGTATCCTGCTGTTCGTAAGAACAGCCGCTTTCCTCAAAGGTGGAGAATCCCGACCATCGGTCGTGATTCTCCTAAAGAAAAAGCCTGCTGGCTTTTTCGCGTAAACCAAAATGGAGTGTATTTTTCCGATCCCATATTTCACTGATAGAAGAGTTATAATAAATCAAAAAATTTCATGAACGCCCCTGTGTTTAAGGTTTTTTATTATAGTTCTCCCTTTTGTTTACGCTCAATTAGGGTTATATATTCTGATCCCTATAGGGACAATATCGAGCCACTATTTATTAACGCCACCCCTAAAATGGGCCAAGCCTTTAAGGGATTTCAGATGTTTAATAGTGGATGTTGAGTTAAAAGGGTGGAGATGGGATGCTCAATGAATCGGGGACATCGGCCAGGAATTGTGCTATTTCCTGATCCGAGGGAACGCGGGTAAGGGGGCCGAAGTGTTCTTCCCAATTCAGTTTCCTAATCATCGCCTTCCTCAGCCTCCCGGCACTCTCAAAGCCGTTGATCAGGTTTGCTCCCACCAGGACGCCTTTGTCGAAGGCCATCAAACGGTAAGGGCCTTCCGACAGGTCGCGATTCGAGAGGATCGTCACATCGTTCCCTTGATGCATGGGATTCCCCAGATGGACGAGGGTCAAGCCAAAGAGAGTGCTGATGTGGTCCGGAACAGCGCCGGGATAGGAAGTCTTCTGACCCGCCATGTTCAGTCCAGCCGTTCGACCCTGATAGCAAGCATTTCCCCAAAGTCCAATAACCTCTTCTTTCCCTGTGAGGAGGTTCCGTCCCTGGCTGACATCGCCCGCCGCGTAAAGGCCCTCGACGCTGGTGCGCATCCGGTGGTTTACTATAATCCCCTGATCAATTTCAACGCCTGAACCGTTGAGGAAATCCAAGTTAGGCCGCACCCCGGTGCTCACCAGACATAGATCTGCTTTGATGGTCTTGTTGCCTTGAAAGTGAAAAACGGCCTCACTGCCATGATCCTCAACCCGTTCCAGGTTCGAGGACAGATGAAGCTCCACACCCTTTGTGGCAAAATGTGCCTCAAGAATTCCCGCGCACTCGGGATGGGCCGCATGAGGAAGAACCTGCCCCGCTATATCCACGATGGTCACCTTGATTCCCCGTTGAACAAGAATTTCCGCCACCTTGACCCCTACCAGTGACGCGCCCAGGATGAGGGCACTCTGGGTTTCGGACAGGGCATCATGGAGTAGGATGGTATCTTCGGCGGTTCGAAGAGTAAATAGGTGGTTTGAAGTGCGGAGACCAGGTACCGGCGGAAGGAGAGGGCTTGCACCCGTGGCAACAAGGCATCGATCGTAGGGAAGCTTTTCACCCCCTTTTAGGATGACCTCCTTGTTGGCAGAGTCTAATGTTTCCACAGGGGATCCAAGATGGCACGTTATGTCAAATTTTTTGTAAAAGCCTTCTCCAAAAGGAAAACAATCATCAAAAAGGATCTTCCCTGCCAGATAATAGGGTGACAACATAGGGTTAAAGGCCCTGCCCTGCATATCGGATACCAGGTGAAGGGGCCCTGAGTGGCCGGAGGCCCGCGCCGCTTGAAGGGCGTGTATGGCGGCGCCGCCGTTGCCGATGACAAGAAGATTAGGTTCTGGCATTTTAAGGCCCTGAGACTTTCATTAAGGGTTCAAGTAAAAACATGGAGGCCTTTTCAGCCTTTTGCCTGGAAAGACTGTCCATGGATCCAAAGCCCAGGGCCTTTGTCGGGCAGACCCGCACACATGCGGGCTCCCTGCCGTCTTCTACCCGGGCAACACAGAAATGACATTTGCTCATCTTCCCATTCTCAAGGTATCGGGGTGCACCAAAGGGGCAGGCGAGAGCACAACTGTGACAGCCTACACAAATCTCCTGGTGGACATCCACGATACCATCTTTGTCTCTTTTATAGATAGCACCGGTGGGACAGACCATCATGCAAGGGGCGTCTCCGCAATGCTGGCAGGCAAGGGAGAGAAAAGACATGCTTACGGCAGGGAACTGCCCTTTTTCCAACCGCGTCACATGCCTGAAATTCAAACCGTCGCCATGGAGATCGTTTTCATCCTGGCACGCCACGACACAGGCCATACAACCGCTGCAGCGTGAGACATTGAAGGAAAATCCGATTTGCATATTCTATAAACCCCGAAAGACTAATCACGAAAACACGAAAGTTTGAAAACACGAAAAAACTAATAGGCTTTTAATGGGTATCGCTTTGCCCGCCAAACTTCCGGCGGGTAAGCTCTACCCATCCCCCATTCTCTTCACGGTTCACTGTTAACGTATCCATATCGGTATCGCTTTGCGCTATGCTCTATGCGCTCTGCGTTTTTTTTACTTCACAGAGGAGGGCCTTAAATCCTGGATAACAGGAAATGGGGTCCACGTAATCGGGCTCAATCAATAGATTCACATCCGCTTCCGAATAGGCATGGTACATGTTGACGACGCCGGGCGCTATGATTTCCGTCAAATTAGCCTTCACCTGAATAGCCCCCCGTTTTGTGGACAGGGTCACCGAATCACCCTGTTTGATTCCTCGATCATCCGCATCTTTTGGATTGATGTCCACCATAGGATCCGGCCTGAGGCCTCTGGTCCAGGACAACCGGAAGGTCCTGGAATGGATAAACATGGGAAGACGCGCACCGGTCGTCAGGATTAGAGGATAATCTTTTGCTACATCCGGTGTGGAGAAGGGGCTGAGTCTCGGTTCCTCGTATTTGGGAAGGGGATCAAACCCCGCCTCTTTCAAGACGCCGGATGTAAATTCCATTTTCCCGGAGGGCGTAGAGAAGCCGTTCTTCTCATACTTCTGATAAGGCGGTAAGGCCACATCCTTGAGGCGGTATCCGGCCGGATACTCCTTTAATGCCTCCACCTTGAGATGGGCCGGTTCCAGAATCCAATCTACAGAGGCCTCGTAGCCCTTCTGCATGAGGTCGTCATCAGGGGCGAGCTTGGTACCCAAATCAAAGATGATGTCGGTGTCAGGTCTGGATTCCTCCAAGGGAGGAATGACCGGACGGGTCCATATCACGTACTTTTGGGTATAAAACTTGATTTCGCTCCTTTCAAAAGATGTACAGGCGGGCAGCACCAGGTCCGCAAGCCTGGCAGTATCGGTCATGAATAGGTCCACATCCACAAAAAAATCCAGCATGTTTAGGCTGTCCTTCATGAAATCGGATCCTGGCCACATGCGATAATTCATTCCAAAGGCGAGTAGAGCACGGATGGGATAGGGTTTCTTGCTTCGTATCTGAAAGGGGAGGTGTATGGCTTGACCCTCGGAGACCATTTTGCACCATACTGGATATTGATCTTGGCCCACTCGGGGGGGCATTTCTTCCCAGGGACGAGATTGCATAAATGGACCCTGTCGGGTGGTTACCCCATTGGGCACATAGAGGTAGGCGGGCGGAACCACATGGTTTCCCCCCTCCCGGTCAAAGTTGCCTGTGAGCCCGATCAGGGCCGTAAGGGCGCGGTGGTTTTGGATCCCGTTCGTATGGTGAACCGTGGCATTGGGACCGGTCATAAGAGCAGCCGGTTTCGTGGTAGCATAGAGCCTTGCGGCCTTGGTAATCAAATCCCCGGAAACACCCGTGATGCCTTCAGTGATCGAAGGAGTATATTTCCGGACGTAGTCTCGGTATTCCTCAAAACCAAGGGTCCAGTTTTCGACGAAATCATGATCATAGAGGCCTTCTTCAATGATGACATGCGCCATTCCCAGGGCCAGAGCGCCGGAGGTGCCGGGCCTTATCCGGAGATGGAAATCCGTGTGGGCCGTCAATGGCGTGATCAATGGTCCCACCTCGATGATCTTCAGTCCTCTTTCCCTGGCATCCAATAATTTCCTCACGGCAGAGGTGTTGGAATAAAAGGGGTTACTGCTCCAGACCAGAAGACATTTGCTCTTTCCGGTTTCGGGGCCTCCCATAGTGCCGTAATTGAGACCTGCCGCCAGCCCGGCAGCGGCTGAACAGACGCTCGATTCAGTACAATAATTTGGGGATCCGAAACTGTGGGCGAGACGTTTCAGGAAAGGCCGCATCCACTTGGAATAGCCGGCATAAAAGACAACCCCTTCGGGACCGGTCTCATCTTTTATCTTGAGAAGTCGGGTGGTGATGGTATCCAGGGCTTCATCCCAGGAAATGGGTTCAAACTGTCCGGAGCCTTTGTCCCCCTTCCTGATAAGAGGGGTACGAATGCGATCCTCGTGATAAATATACTGTCTGCTGGCGGCACCTTTGGAGCAGAGGGTCCCCGCGTTGTTGGGGTTTTCTTTCGTCCCTTCCACCTTGATGACAACCCCATCCTTGACGTAGGCATCGATACCGCAATGGGATCTGGGGCTGCAGATGGAACAGATCGTATGCCGGATCTCGATCCCTGTCTCTTCTCCCGGCAACTTGCTATCGGGCCCCTCAAAATTCAATCCCGAATTCATACCCATGGTATCCGTAATCCCTCCTCATTTATAGAAGCCGTCTCAAAAATGCCAAATAGCCCGATCTCCGCGTCCGGCTTGAATCGTATTAATAAAAGGATTCAAGGATTCAAGGGGTCGAGGATTCGAGTGAATTAAAAAAAAGAATATCGAAAAAGGAATGTCGAATGACGGAGTTTTCGATTCAGCCACCCGTTCCCCATCGAATTCTCATAGGGTCTCTCGACCCACACCAGCCGTCGCTGAAGCTATGGCGCGGCAAGCAGACATTTAGCCGGACGACTTGTCCGGCTAAAAAATGCTTCCCGCATTAGCGGGAAATGAAAAAGAAACGCTTTGCGATGATTAGGCCAATATCTAAACCATCCAATCTTAAAAGCTAGATATTTTCTAGTCCTTCGAAATTCATTATTCCTTGTTCGATATTCTGCGGTTCGATTTTGTTTGTCCTTGACCTCGGGCTATTTTCCTATTTTTGAGATAGCTTCTAATTGAATATCTCCGCCTTTCCGTTCAAGTAATAGGATAGCAACGAGGAATGAGTCTGTCCATGGCTTTCTGTTCCGTTGATTCCTTCCAATCGGATCAGAAATCATACTCCTGAAGTTGGGCTTTGGCTTGGGCTATAAAGGGCGAGGATTCGAATTTTTCCACGAATTCTTTCAGAATTGCTTGGGACTTTTCGGGCTGGCTAGAAAGCCTGTAAATCCTTGCCAGGCCTAACATGGCCTGCTCCTCGAAAAAGAGATCGGGATTTGACTTGATCTGTGTTAAGACCTCGATGGCTTCCTTGAAATCTCCTTTTTCCTCATAGCAGGCGGCGAGTGCCAATAAGGTCATGGCTTCATAGGGATTATTATCGCGGACTTCGGCCAAAAATTCTTTGTAAAGGGAGATGGCCTCATCATACTTCTTTTCGCGAAATTTAAGATAAGCCAACTCATTAAGGGCCAAACGGCTTGCTTTTGACAGACCGTATTTTTTTGTCACCTTCTCAAATAATTCAACCGGTTGTTTCAAGTCCTCTTTCGCGGCATCTGAATTCTGGTTTTGCGCGAGGGCATAATAGGCCTCGTTGTAAGCGGTTTGGCCTTTTTTGTTGACATACTTCATATAGGTATTGATCCCCAGGTAAATACATATGAGGACAACGATACCTACTCCAAGGTATGAAAATTGGGTTGAATGATCTTTAAAGAAAATGACCGCCCTAGAGGAAATGGTCAGGAATTCATCCGGTCCTTTTAAGAGTTCTTTTCGAGATATTTTTTTTGCTGCCATTTAATCCTATCCTGGTTTTGTTGGGTGGTTCATTCGTTAACAAAAGCATGCACCTGAGTCAAGGCAAAAGATCCCCCTGATCACCAAATGAATGAGAGGTTCAAGGTCCAAGGTGTAAGGTATACGGCGGATGGTCCACGGAATAACTGGCTTGTAAGGTTTTTAGACCTTAGACCTTATGCCGTACACCTTTTTCACGCCTCAGTCGTCGCTCCTCGGCGCCTTGCATCTAATACCTTGCTGCCGATCAGGGATACTCTATAGACTGCCAGTTACTCGTGATGGCTAAAATAGGCTGTGGATTGGGATCTTATCTTTTTTTCCCTTTGATAGCGTCAAATAATTGAGTATAAAGAGCAACAAGCCGATATGTAAAGAGAATAAGCGTTGAATCATGCCCAAGCTGACGATCCGGTCGCTGGGAATTTAGGCTGAAGATGACTTATACTGAAAGATTCTTAAATTGGCTCGAAACCCTTCCTGATTTCCTTGTCTACCTGTTTCTCGGGTTGAGCGCTTTTGTTGAAAATCTTTTCCCTCCTATCCCGGGCGATACCATAACCGCCTTTGGGGCCTTGCTCGTGGGAATTGGGGGATTGAATTTCTTCGGGGTCTATTTTTCAACCACTTTGGGAAGTTTGCTGGGATTTTTATGCCTGTTCCGGATCGGAGGTTATTTGGGGCGGCATTTTTTTATTAAAAAAAATTATAGGTTTTTTAAACGGGAGGATATCCTCAAGGCGGAGGAATGGTTCGGAAAATATGGTTATTTTCTCATTGCCTTCAACCGGTTCCTCCCAGGTATCCGTTCAGCCATTGCAGTGGTCGGAGGCATCCTACACCTCAAAGGGATAAGGGTGACCCTCCTGGCGCTCCTCAGTTGTGCGGTCTGGAATCTTATCTGGATCCTCTTGGGTTTTGGGCTCGGAAGTAACTGGGAGATCATCGAGGCACGCCTTTCCGCGTTGAGAACGACCTATTACGTAACCTTGCTGATTGTATTCGGCCTCTTTTTGGTATTTTTCATTGTCTGGAAATGGACCCGGAAACGAAAATGAGTCATCTCCTCCCATAAGATGGTCCACCCCTCTAATATTTAATCGCACACAGGTGACCGCGGTTTTGCACGAGGTCAAAGAAGAAACCCGCCACCTCAATGGTGTGTAAATATCGAATATCGAACAAGGAATTTCGAATGTCGAAGTTTTTTATATTTAACCACCCGTTCCCCATCGATGCCGGTTGTGAAAATTAGCCTTTACAACCGGCTACTCAGGGTCTCTCGACCCACACAGACATTTTGCCGGACGACTTGTCCGGCAAAAAATAAGCTTCCAGCATAAGCGGGAAATGAAAAATAAACGCCCCGCGCCCTGCACCTTGCACCTTGCACCATTAAGTATTAACATTGGGATTCGAATACACCCAAAGAGTGAATGAACGAAAGGTCCAACACACCGAAGGAATTGATTTTCCCGAAATTGGATATTATATTAATCAAGTAGCCTATGAACATCCTGATCTGACGGATTTGGATTAGAGATGGAGAACGCTTCAAAGGAGGCGATATAGAGGTAAGGTATTTATGGTTATTGAACAATCACTAGAGAAGCTTCATCGGCGCATTAATTATTTGCGTCT
Source organism: Desulfatiglandales bacterium (assembly GCA_030145585.1). Lineage (GTDB taxonomy): Bacteria > Desulfobacterota > DSM-4660 > Desulfatiglandales > HGW-15 > JAQYVK01. The sequence continues at coordinate 8,979 of JAQYVK010000604.1, forward strand.
TTCTGTAACGGATCGTTGTAATCTGAGGTGTATGTACTGCATGCCTGAGGAAGGCATCCCATTCCTCCCCCATGGGGACATTCTCACCTATGAGGAAATGCTCCGTTTGGTCAAGATTTCGACCCGTTGCGGCATCAGAAAAGTCAGGTTGACCGGCGGGGAACCTTTGGCCCGCAAGGGGTTCATTCATTTCCTTGAAAGACTGAGTGATATCAATGTGTTGGATGAAATCACGCTGACGACCAATGCCGTTTTGCTTAAGGAGTATGCGGCCGATATCATGGACTGCGGTATCTGCCGGATCAACATCAGCCTGGACTCCCTCAATCCGGAGCGGTTTTTCCAGATAACGGGACGAGATCAATTTGATAGGGTCTGGGATGGTATTCAAGAGGCGGAGCGCATGGGTTTCAATCCGATCAAGATTAATGTTGTTGCAATAAAAGGTGTCAATGACGATGAAATTCTGGATTTTGCGCGTCTTACCAGGGAAAAGCCCTATCATGTTCGTTTTATCGAACTCATGCCTGTGGGGAAGGAAAATATATGGAGTGTTGACAAATTTATATCCACTGAAGAAATTTTCAAACGGATCCAGACCCTGGGAGCCCTGAAGCCAATTGTATCCAGCCCCTTGGACGGGCCTGCCGACAGATTTGTTCTCGATGGGGGGAAAGGGGAGATCGGATTCATAGGCGCGTTAAGTCAACACTTCTGCGATAGTTGTAACAGACTGCGGCTGACAGCAGAGGGCCAATTAAGGAGCTGTCTTTTTTCGGATCAGGAGATCGACATGAAGACTCCATTGAGGGAAGGGAGGGAGGACGACTATCTCGTCAATTTGATCGGGTACGCTATCGAAAACAAACCGGAAGAACATGGGCTCATTAAATCAGGTCCCCGAAAATGCATTAGACAGATGTCTACCATAGGGGGGTAGATAAAAGAAGGGTGCAAGGCGTACGGCAAAAGGTTTTTGCCTCAAACCTCCAACCTCTAGCAAAGCGATCCCTATTCCTGGGAATCACGCCTTCTCAATCAGGACGGTCCAGTATTCCCCCACCTTCTCCTGGTTCAAAACTTTATTTCCTTCTAATTTGGTCGAACGAGGGACATTATCGGCCGGCTCGCCGTCGTCGAGCCACACCTCCAGAATTTCGCCGGATTTCATGGCGGCCATTGCGATCTTGGTCTTTACAAAATTAATCGGACACTTGGTCCCGCGTAGGTCTATGAATTTATCCGCCCCATTATTGCGATTCATTTCATCGCCACCCTTCGATTCATCGATAGGCATCTTCTCCTCCATGTTGATCTTATGATTGTGCTCTCCCGAGATTTTTTTCGTAGGCTCAGACAATATCCAGGGGCTCAGGTGTTACCATCCCATTTTTAATTGTAAACGCACCGCAGGTCCTCTTCTCATTTTCCAAGGAGACGATCACATAAATGATTGAGGAATCATGCGCCAAGCGAATATCTTCCTCCGAGGGCCGGGCCGGAGAGGCAGGATGGCTGTGGTACACGGCGATCAAGTCTGATCCATCGGCTCGGACGCTTTTCGCGACCTGAAACTGTTCCTTGGGATCCAAGGAAAAATGAGTTTCACTCTTGTCTACGTTGGTCATTTTATAGTGGGATGTGATGACGTCCTCTTTCCCTGCAAGATATCCACACGCCTCCAAAGGGGCTTCGGCTTCCGCCTGTTCATAGATCATTTCTAAAATGCCCTTTGATATTTTCATAGCTTCAAATCACAGACTGTTTGTTCATAATCAATCAGCGAGGTTATCTGCGGGCTTTCACCGCAGACTGGACATTCCACCCTCTTTTTAATCTTCAAGTTCCTGAATTCCATTTTGAGTGCGTCGAACGTCTGGAGGCGATTGGCCAGCAGGTCTCCCTTCCCGAGAATATATTTTAATGTCTCTGTGGCCTGAAGGGTTCCGAGCACACCGGCCAGCACACCGAGCACGCCCGCCTGGCTGCAGGTCGGAACGGCGTCGGGCGGCGGGGGTTCCGGAAATATACACCGCAGGCAGGCCGACTCTCCCGGGAGAACCGTCATGGTTTGCCCATTGAAACGGAGTATCCCGGCATGAGAATAGGGCTTTTTAGTGATGATGCAGGCATCATTGATCAGATATTTGGCCGCAAAGTTGTCTGTCCCATCGACGATGAAATCGTAACCCGAAATGATTTCCAAAGCATTATCGGCCTCCACGCGCTCTTCGCGGATATGTACCTGTACATCGGGATTCAAAAGATTAATTTTTTCCTTGGCGGATTGAACTTTGGTTCGATCAATATCAGAAGTAAAATGGACGATCTGCCGTTGTAGGTTCGTCATGTCAACCACGTCCCCGTCGACGATTCCAATGGTTCCGACGCCTGCCGCGGCGAGGTAATACAGGATGGGTGAACCCAGCCCACCGGCGCCGATCACCAATACTTTTGCCTCCAATATTTTTTGTTGGCCTTCAATGCCCACATCAGCCAAGATCAGATGTCTGCTATACCTGTGGATTTGTTCTTCATTCAGTTCCATTTTGATAGTCCTCAAATTTTATGAAGTGCTTGTTCAATGTCCTCCATGAGGTCCTCAACGTCCTCGATGCCGACAGAAAGCCGAATCAGGCCTTCACTGACATCCATGGTTTCCTTTTCTTCCATGGTGTACTCCTGGAAAAGTGTGGAAGCGGGGTGAATGATCAAGGTCGTGTTATCTCCCAAATTGGAGGCCCGCCGGATGATTTTCAAATGATTTAGAAAAGTAAAACTGGTCTGCTTATCGGGTAGTTCAAAGGTCAGCACCCCACCAAAACGGTTGTTAAATTGCTTTTTAGCCAGGGCATGGAAAGGGGAATCCGGTAATCCAGGGTAATTGACCCGGATTACTTTATCATGCCGGGCTAAATAACCGGCCAGCTCCAGTGTGTTTTTACAGGCTTTTTCAACCCTGAGAGAGAGGGTTTCCAATCCGAGACTTTGCAAAAAGGCGATTTGTGGGGCCATGCAGGCGCCCAGGTCCCGGTAGACTTCCTTTCGTAAACGGGCCAAAAAAGACAATTCCCCCAGTTTCTTATAATCTTCCAAGCTTGGAAAACCGGACCATTCGCAGTTGCCCAGATCGACAATGACACCGCCAATACTGGTGGCACCTCCGGAAATCAATTTGGTAGATGAATGAACAACAAGGTCGACACCAAATTCCTTTCCCTTAAACAGGTAAGGGGTCGTTACTGTGCCATCTACAATGACCGCGATTCCATGGTCCCGGGCCATTCTTTTCTCACGGGCGATTTCCACAATCTTTGTGATATCCGGGACATTCATCTTGGGATTGGAAATGGTCTCTAAAAAGAGCGCACGGGTTTTTCCATTGATGGCTTCGCGAACCTGATCCAGGTCGTCTATGTCCACAAATCGGGTCTCGATTCCGAAATTTTTTAGGGTTTTTTTAAAAAAGGAATAGGTGTTTCCAAATAATGAATTTGCAGAAACGATGTTTTCTCCTTGCTTCAATAAATTGAAAAAAACATTGGAAATGGCCGCCATTCCTGAGGCCGTTGCGACCGCTGCCCTGCCATCTTCAAGCCCGTTCATTTTCCGTTCAAACGCTTCCACCGTGGGGTTGGTGACCCGGCTGTAGGCATGGGCCGGTTTTCTAAAGGCAAAGGCGTCTTCAATATCCTCCGCGGACTCAAAATGAAACGCAACACCTGCGTATATCGGGTATCGAATGGCCTTATGGATGTCCTCTTTCAGGACATCTCCGTGAACGGCTTTTGTATCAAAACCAAGTTTTCCCATAATTATTACCCTCTGGTCTGCCCACCCCCCATGAAAAAAAGAAACTCGATCTGGTCATTTTCCTTGAGTTGGGTGGTTTCAAAATCGACTCGATTCAGAATTTCACTATTGAGCTCAACTGAGACCATCTCCGGCGTTTCAATGCCTCTTATCTTTAACAAATCGGCAATGTTTACGACATCAGATACCGTCTCCTCTTTCCCGTTTATGGTCAATCGCATCTCGTACTCCTTTCCGACTTTAAGTGTACTTATGAGGCTGTTGGAAAACGCCCATCTGCTGCGTTACCCTCATCCCTCGTCACTGCGGCGTACAAATAACAAAACGGTTCACGGCACACGGCGCAGGGTGTATGGCCTAAAATCACAACGAATTGAGAAAAATTCACACTTTGACATGGACCCTATACCGTGGACCATGTACCTTTCTTTTATTACGCCTCATTCCCAGGGATTTCGTCCCGCAGAAGAGCCTGCGGGATGGACATTTTCCATCAGCCTCACAAAACCCAGTTTTTCGAAAGTCTCTATTGAATATGTTCCATGAGGCTTGTCACTTGAATCTTGTTTTTTCCAACCCATTGAAACCTTTAAATATTATAAGTAATGGCGCCATTCTCCTTGGACAGGACGTCGGTTTCCCTCTGTTGGATGTCCGAAAAGTCTATCTTGTCGATGACGGATGAAATGGCCTCCTCAACCTCCTCCAAAACCCCGAAAAAGCCGTTCCGGGTCGCCCCATCATTACCAGGCAAGCCATTATCTGGATCAGGGGTGGAAAAAAGCGAAGGTTCCATGACTCGAATAATTCCCCCCACAGTGATGCTTTTCGGAGGCCGGCACAAAGAATACCCGCCACTCGGTCCTTTCTTGCTCTGGATGAATCCCCCTTTTTTTAATTGAGTCAGGACCTGTTCAATGTATTTCGGAGGTATGTTTTGTCTTTCAGCCAGATCGATGATGTGCACCAGGTTATTTTGGAAGTGATTCGATAAATCAAGGATCACTTTCAGTGCATAGTGACATCTGAGAGAAATTTTCATATTTCCCAACTCACAGAACTTTTAGGGGTTTATCGGATTCCATTCAAAGCTTCTTTGTTTGCTCATTTAGAATACTGTACATATAGACTATAATTTATCTCTTGTCAAGCATTTATTTGCCTGAAAATATAAATAAATTTATTATTTTTAAAAAATTTTTAAATTTAGTCTACTTAAAATATAGACTAAATTTGAGATAATTATAGCTGATGTAATAAATATGGTCTGATTGGGAGGCGTGTGTGACAATACAAAATCCCCCCCCTGGCCCCCCTTTTTGAAAAGGGGGGGGCACGCTTACACTCCGACATGGCTCATTGCGGCCATAGGAGTGCTGATACGACTTCAGGCCTTCATAAGTTCCCCCTTTGACAAAGGGGGACAGGGGGATTTTATAAAAAGGCCAATCGGAACATATTTCTGACAATGACTGTAGGCTTTTTCATTAGGGGGGCTTTGATAAGGATTTCCTGGAAAAACCTCACCCACCTTGGTTGAGGTGCAGGGTTTCGAAGGCGGGGGGTTTATCCTGGATAAAGATCTGCTCCGGAATGGATTTGTTGAAGACCATTTTCATGTTTTTAAGGACCAATCTCCTCTTTTCTCCCTTGTGGGACACACCCACTTCACGGGCATAATAGATGCCTTCATTTTCCTGAAAATCAGAATATGACAATGTAATCTGTTTGTCTGGAAACTGGACTGATCTGGGCAACTGGCTTTCAGGATGGAGATCAATCACTTCCACTTCCTCACCATCCCCGTGGAACAGGCTGATTTGATCTTTCTTCAAAGATTTAACACGATCATGACGGACAAGATTGGGATATCCTCTCAGGGTCCCCCAGACGAGTTCAGGGTCAATATTTCCTGGGAAAAATTTTGAGAGGGATTCCGGTGTGAATGGTGCATAGTATAGTGTTTTATCCTTGAAGGAGAGTACCTCTAGTCTCTTCTGATCAATCAGGATATGAAGAATGGGTTGTCCCCAGGTTTGGGTGATTTCGATCTTCATCCTAAAGGGACTTTTTTTCCCCACCACGAGGATATTGGCTTCTGATTGACCATACCAGGCGCTGGATGCTATGCGGCCATGGGCATAAAAAGAATGGACCTTATTCTCCTGTTCCCGAATTACCGAAATGATCCGTTTCGTTGTTTGATCGCTGAGGGGCTCTTGAATCGGAGGTTTTGAAACAGTCGCACAATTAGGGATAAGGAATAGAAGGAAAAAAATTATCAGGTAGTAACGCAGGGGCTTCGAACCCAATTATTGGAACTCCTTTCGGGCTGTCAGGCCGAAAAGACTTTCGGCAAGACAGCAGAAAAAACCCAATCTGAGATCGGGTTTCATCGCCCACTCCTTATTCTAATACCGCCTTTACCTTTTCAATCTTTTCTTTGATCATCTCTTCATTTGGATGGTTCAAGGAGAGGGCTTTTTGATACATCTCAAGAGATTTTTTATACTTTTTCGTTTTAAAATAGACATCCCCTAAATGCTCACTAACAGTGGGATCATCAGGTATCAGAGTAAAAGCTTTTTCAAGAGATTGGATGGCCTCATCATACAACCCTTTCTTGTAATAGACCCAACCAAGACTATCTATAATATAGCCACTTTCCGGTTTTATTTTTAGGGCTGACTGAACCAATTCCATAGCTTCATTCAACCTTATACCCTGTTCGGCATAGGTATAACCTATGTAATTGAGCGCATCGGCGTGCTTCGGATCAATCTCAAGGACGCTTCTCATTTGTTCGATAGATTTTTCCTTTTGTCCCATTTTATCGAACACAACACCGAGTCGAAAGATCAGTTCGACGCTTCTATCATCCTGCTTCAGGCCCTCTTCTATCACTTCAATAGCTCTGCCAAACTCCTTTTTCTTTTCGAGAAGTGTGGCTTGCATTAAATAGAGTTCAATTTTTCCTTTCTCTTTTTGGATCGCCACCTGAAGGAGGTTGAATGCTTCATCATACTTTTCCTGGTTATCAAGGATATAGGCCATGTGTAATTGTGCGCTAACAAAATACCTTGAACCTTTATCTATCATCCGGAAATGATCAAGGGCCTTTTCAGGCTCCCCCTTCTCTTCATAGGCCAAAGCAAGAAAATATCGAGTTTCATGATCCGAAGGCCAAGCGGAAACGATCAGATTAAGTTCCTCAATCGATTCATCCAACTTCCCATGACGAAGATAGATACGCCCCAGGATTTGACGGTCCCGATCTCCAGGCTTTGAATGCGCCTTAAGCTCTTCCATCTTCTGCTTCGCCTGATCCTCCCGACCGAGTTCATAATATACATTTATGAGCCTTTCTCGGGCGACCGAATTGGCGGGATAATAACCCAGCAATTTTTCATAAGTGACCATCGCTTTTTCGTAGTCTTTTGACATCTGATACAGAACGCCTAGATCGAAAAGGGTATGCTCCATCCTGGGGTTTATTCTCAGGGCGTCCTGATAGGCTTTTTCCGCCGCCCGGTAATTACGCAATTCCAAATGGATCCTACCCCGGTAGTAGTAGGCGATCATCAAATTGGGATCTTCTTGGAGAAGCGTGTCTAAATGCCCCAGAGCAGCCGTAAACTGGCTTTTTTTAATGAAGATCGTTGTCAAGATGAGTCTTACTCTTGAGTTACTGGGATCCATATCGAGTATTTTTTGATACTCACTTATTGCGGATTTATCATCTCCTGAAAGCGAATAAATGTCGGCCAATTGCAGACGTTTCTCAATATTATTGGGATCGGTCTTTAAACCTCTTTGTGCATATTCTAGCGCTCCCTCATAATCTTTCATTTTTTTAAGATAGATGACCATCTTTTGGTTGAGGTAAAAGGAATCGGGATCATTTTCAAGCGCCTTTAGCAAGTAATCCCTTGCTTGCTTAAAATCGCCATACTCATCATTGAGAGAGGCCATGAGAAAATTTGTATAAGCCGCCTGAAGCTTATCTCCTTCAATGCCTAGCATGCCTTGTGCAGGGGAAACTCTACGAGATTCTGGAATTTTCGACAATGATTCAAACCCTGTGCAGGCCCCGCCTATACTGAGAAAAAAAAGGAGGCCGATACAATAGAATAATTTACTCTCGTTTTTATAGTGTCGTTTTATGGAACCCATTGAAATCACAATCCTGTTCATGTCTAAGTCGTCAGTTGATTTTATTTAATAAAATCTGAGAAATTCTCCTCAAAGTTGGGAATTTCTTCCATGAGCCACTTTCTTATACCCTTGATGATTCTTTCCTGGATCTGGCGAATCCTTTCACGAGAGATATGGTATCGATCCCCCAGTTCTTGAAGGGTCAAAGGACTCTCTGCCATGATCCGATTATCAAAGATATCCAATTCCTTCCCGGCGAGCCCTTCCCTGTATTCTTTCAATTTTTCTAAAAGGAGTTCCCGGTTCTGTTTCTCGGAGAGCGCCTCATCGATTGCCATGCCCGGGTCCGGTACAAAAGACCCGTAAACCTCTTTTCCATCCATTCCTACAGGGGCATTGAGGGAGATTTCCCCGCTTCCCAGGCGCTGGCTCATCTCCTCAACCTCTTTTTCTTTGACATCAAGGCGCTCAGCCAGGAGCCTCGTTTCAGGTTCATAGCCCTGTGATATCAGTTTATCCCTTTCCTTGGCCAAGTTAAAGAACAATTTCCGCTGAGTCTGTGTTGTGCCGATTTTTACCATCTTCCAATTTTCCATGATAAATTTAAGCATGTAGGCCTTGATCCAAAATGAGGCGTAGTAGGAAAATTTAATCCCCCGGTATGGATCAAATTTCTGGACGGCCTGCAAGAGACCAACATTGCCCTCTTGAATGAGATCCAGAAGACTCTTGGTCCAATAACGATGAAAATCCATAGCAATCTTGACCACCAACCTAAGGTTGGAGGTCACCAGCCGGTACGCGGCCTTCTGATCGTTTTTTTCCCTAACGAGTTTGCCCAATTCCACCTCTTCTTCTCTCGTTAGCAATGTATAATGCTTGATCTCCATCAGGTACATCTGAAGAGGATCGTAAGGGACGAGGGATCGCCCTCCAGTTTGGACGACCGGACTGAGCACAGGGGTACCCTTGGGCTTGGTCTTCTTGTCCTTACTTTTCGATCTTTTTTTGACAGGAGTCTTTTTTTCTTTTTTTTTCATGTTGAGCGGTATATTTGCCTGATTTTTGAGATATGTTACGCCGATTTCAATGTGAGAGGCTGGATGGACAACAGTATTTGTCACAAGGCGAGGAGATCCCATGCAGGCAAGGTGCCTTTAATAGATTATTCTCTCTCCATTATTGAAGGATAATTCTGAGATATCTTTTTTTCCCTCCTCTTAGCAAGATAGAATCATTCATCATATCCTTCGTATCGATAATTTGGTCAAAGGTCTCAATTCTGTGATCGTTAATATATCCTCCCCCTTGTTTGATAAGGCGGCGTGCTTCCCCCCTGCTCTTACAGAGTCCCATTTTTTCAAAGAGAATATAGGCAGGGACCCCCGGTTCGAGTTCATCAGCACCCAAAGGATGTTTAGGCACCGATTCTGACAGCTCCTCTGCATCCGTTCCGAATAGCTGATGGGCGGCAAGCTTTGCCTTTTCAGCTTCAGCCTTTCCGTGGCACAGTTTGGTGGCTTCATACGCCAGGACCTCTTTGGCATGTCGAATGTCCGCCCCCTGGAGAGCTCCCAGTTTCTTGACCTCATTCATGGGAAGAAAGGTGAAGATGGCCAAAAAACGCTCGATGTCCTTGTCATCCTGGTTTATCCAGTACTGGTAATAATCAAAAGGGGAGGTCTTTTCCGAATCGAGCCAAACGCTTCCTTTATGGGTTTTCCCCATTTTAATTCCAGACGAAGTTGTGAAGAGTGGGAAAGTGATGCAGTGAATGGCTTCCCCTTCCAGGCGTCTGGTCAGATCTACGCCCGCCAAAATATTTCCCCACTGATCGTTTCCGCCCATCTGAAGGCGACAGTCGTAATGCTTGAAGAGATGCCAGAAATCATAGGCTTGAAGCAGCATATAATTAAACTCAATGAAATTAAGGCCGGTCTTAAACCTTTCCTTGTAACTCTCCGCAGACAACATTCTGTTTACGCTAAAAAATCTGCCGAAATCGCGCAAGAATTCTATGTAGTTCAGTTTTGTCAGCCAATCCGCATTGTTGGCCATGATTGCCTTGCCGTTCTCAAAGTCAAGAAAACGAGACAGTTGCTCCCTCAGCCCCTGGGCATTTTTGTCTATCTCCTCCCTTTTCATAATGGGACGGAGTTCCGTCTTTCCGCTGGGATCCCCTACGAGTGTGGTGCCTCCACCCACCAATGCGATCGGTCTGTGTCCGGCTCTTTGCATATGAGCCAAGGACATAATGGGGACGAGACTCCCCAGATGGAAACTGCTGGCAGTCGGATCAAATCCGATATAGCATGTGGTCGGCTCTTCAAGAAGATCACGGACCCCCGTCTCATCGGTGACCTGCTCGACGAATCCCCTTTCTTTAAAAATATCGAAAACGCTTTCCAAATTATTCCTCACACTTTGAACCTTCAAAATTTTCAGGGAGCTTCAACCTGACCACCCGCCCCAGGTCGCCCAGGTTTTCAAGCCTCTTTTCGTTGAAATCGAATTCAACACCGGCGGCATTTCCGATCAGCACATTAAAGCCGTCCATGCCTTTCCACTGAGGCCTGCTGCCCGGTTGGAATATGTATTCTTTTGGTTCCTGCTGGTCCACACAGATTCTTATCCAAGTTCTGGCATTCACATGACCGGTAAGGACAAAGCGTGCTTCGCCCTCTTCAGCCTCAGATGCCGGCTCAGTGGTTTTGGGAGCGATCACCATTGGTTCTGCCGGTGTCTCGACCTCCAACGAAGCCACCTCCGAAGCTTGTTCTTTTTGATCGGTCTGGTCCGGTTCCACTTTGGCTTCCTCTGTAATCTCCGCTATCTTGGTCTCAACCTCCGGTTCTTTCGGTTTGGGGACTTCGGTTTCCATGGCGGTTGAGGGCTCTTGCCGTGGCTCCGGGGGAGGCGTTATTTCAGGTTGAAGAGGGGTATATATGGAAAAGGGATATAATATCCACAGGATCAAGGCAGCAACCCCAATCAGTAAAAATGCCAGAAAAAAGAAAGGACCAATTTTGGCCTTGGGACGTTTTACAAGGGGCCTGGGGGCCAACGACTTTGCGGGCATGCTTTTTTCATATAACTCAAGGGCCCTTTTCTCATCCACCCCAACGACCTGGGCGTATGAGGTTATAAAACCCCTGACGAATACCCCGGAAGGCAGATTTTCCCAATCCTCATTTTCCAAAGCCTCTACAAAGTGTTTTCTGAGACGGGTGACCTCAACGACTTGCTCCCGGCTGAGGCCCATTTTTTCCCGCTCTCGTTTGAACAGCTCTCCCAGACCGATCGCTTTTTGGGATTCTGCTTCAGCCTTTATAGCTTCTTTCTTTGGGCTCTCTTCTTGCTCTTTTTTTGTCATAAACAACCTGGGTATTTCTTGAATCTGAACTTTGTTTCGTTTAACAAACGGAAAGGTTCCTCACCACGGGCTGGGAGCGGAGCTGAAGAACCGAGGCCGAATGATTCAGGTCCGGCTAGAGAAGATGAGGACCATAGAATCAAAAGACTTACCGGTTAAAAGATGATTTTCGTATATGAACGCTCCCTGAGCTCTTGGATCCAGGCATTGTACCTTTTGTCAATTTCCTCCTGATATAAAATCCCGTAGATGGCATCTTGGACATCCTCAAAGGACTTTGCCTTTCCGCCCTCTTTTTTGACCACCATGATGATCTGAACACCTTTTGGCATGATGATGAGATCAGTGAAGCCACCTTCCGGAATCACCTCGAGGATCTTCTTCAATCCGGGATTCAGCTCATCCAATTGAAAAACACCCAGGTACCCCCCATCCTCTGCACCGGGGCCTTGAGAAAATTTTCTTGCCAAATCCTTGAAATCCTCCCCGCCTTTCAATCTGGCCAGAATATCCCCGCCCTTTTTTTCGATTTCAAGAGATTCCTTTTTATCCTCCGGATTCTTAGGAAGCAGAAAAATACTGGCGAGGTGAACCTTCACCTCGCCACTGAAACTATTCTTGTGCTCCTCGTAATACTGGGTCATCGTCTCTTCCCTGATGAGAATCCTTGATCTGACCTCATAGTTGATTAACTCGATGCGCTCGAGCTCTTCCCTCATGTTCTCTTTGTACTTTTCGAGAGATAAGCCCTCCTTTTGAATTCTGGATACAAGGTCCTCCTGGGTCCACTTATTATCACTTTTTATCTTTTCAATGGCATCGTCGATTTTTTTCTGACTGACCTCAATGCCCATTTCCAGAACCTTTGCTTGCTTAATCTTGTCATCGATCAGGAGTTCCAATATCTTGCCCCTGACCTCATAGTACTGATCTTCATTCTGGCTCCTCAGTTCAACGGGTGTACGACCGGTTAATTCTTTGATTTTCTTGTTCAATTCATAAAGCGTGACAAGGTCGTCATTGACAATAGCGACGACCCGGTTGAGGGTCTCTCCGCTGGCATGGTGAAAACCGGGCAGGGCCAGCATGGCCAAAAAGAGGAGGATCCTCATTGATCTTGGGCAATTCATTATCCCAACTCCAGGGTTTTCAGAAGGTCTGCATTGATTTCTACAGGAATGGTGTCTTTCAGCTCACTAAGCCACTTTTTGTAGAATTGCGCCTCCTTCTGATAAAAAAGTTTTGATTCAATTTCCGTGATTGCCTCGGGAAGGCTTTGAATTCCTGCAGGACGCTTGGAAATGACCTTGAAGATATGGAATCCATGAACCGTCTTTACCACGGGACTTATTTTCCCGATGGGTAAAGTAAAAATCACTTTACTCATAGAGGCCTCCAGGTGTTCCTCAGCAACCCAACCTACCTCGCCCCCATGGTCCGCTTCAGGAGTGATAGAGTATTTTCCGGCGAGCTGACCCATATCTTCTCCCTGCTTCAATCTCCTCCAAATTTTTTCCGCTTCCGTCTTATCTCCTATCACGATCTGCAGAAATTTTACCATGATGGGGCGCCTAAATTCATCAGGGTGTGAATTGAAATACAACTTGATTTCCTGATGGGATACCGGCGGGATACTCTCCGAAGCTTTGGCCACAATCTTTTTGACAAGGAGATGCTCTTTTAAGCCCACTTTCCAATCTTCATAATCGATATATCCATGGAGGAGTATTTTCCGAAGGTCCTGTTCAGAGTAGTCTCTCTCCATTTTCCTCACCGCGGCGTCAAGGTCCTCCTCAGAAATAAAGATTCCCCTCTCACGGCCGTATTCAAGAATAAGGTAGTGATCTACGATTCTGTTGACCAGCGGTTCGAGTATTTGTTCCACACTCTGATCCGTGATTCCCATTTCAGAGGTGAAGCGTTTGATATCCTGGTTCAATTCACCTATGGATATTTCCCTTTTCCCCACGGTGATGACCGTTTTCTCTTCAGGTCTTTCAAAGAGATCACCACATCCGGTAAAAGAGAAAAGAAACGCGATGAGACAATAATAAAGCCTTTTCAAAACCATGAATAATGTCCGAGGTCAGATATTCTTTTGGGTTGGGACGCCCTTGAACCTCATCCTAAAGGGGAACAATGTTATAAATAATCTGACCTAATGATAAATAAGTTAGAATAACATTTATTAAAGATATTGCAAGTATTATCTTACATCCCGGCCAATCTACAATCAATGGAAATTACTGGCGAAGCTCCGCCCCAAGCCTATGAATTGACAGCTAAAAAGTCCTCATCGCGCCCGCCCTATAATTGCTTTGGGCGGGTAAGCGAAGTGATGTTGGAAATAAAGGGCATAGGGCCTAGGGCGCACGGCTCAAGGTATTTGAAAATTATTTCGCCTTTGTGATGCCGGTTGTGAAAATTGATCTTTACAACCGGCAGCCTTATGCCTTGAGCCACTTTACATCATGCGTGATACAAAAATTGAACCTAAAAGTTCAGATCTGGGTGTGAAAAAACACACAGTAACAAAAGGCAGAAAACCCCGCCTGAAACTGGTGGTGAAGTGATCATAGAACTTATAATGTGGAGGTGAATGCTTCGAGCACCTTTTTCCCTTTTATAATGGCATCCAGCGACTTTTCGGTACCGGTTTCCACTCTCAACTTTTTATCAGATAAAAACTGAAACCTCTCAGGTCTTTTTTCAAACCACTGGATCACCTTTTCGGGCGCTATCTTCGTATCCGGTGAAAAGGTCAATATCAGCCCATCATGTCTCACGTCAAGCTTGCTGATGTCCATTTTTTTCAACAGGAGTTTGACGGACATGACCTCGATCAAACCGGATACCTCCGGTGGTGATAAACCAAAACGATCTTGCATTTCTTCCACCATGGCCTTCAATTCCGATTCCTCGCGAATAAAGGATAAACGACGATATAGGTTCAACCTCACATCCGTATCAGAGATGTAATCGGCGGGGAGAAAAGCCGGTATATTAATATTAATTTCAGGGTCTATCTCTTCATGCCATTCCTCCCCTTTCAATTCCGCAATACTTTGTTCAATCAATCGCATGTAGAGTTCATACCCGATGGCCGAGATGTGACCTGATTGTGAAAAACCAAGGATGTTCCCTCCGCCCCTAATCTTCAGATCATGCATGGCCAGGTGAATACCCGCACCCAAATGAGAAAAATCCATCAGAGCCCGCAGTCTCTTTTCCGCATTCCGTGTCAGGTCGGAAGTCTTGGAGAGGAGGAGGTAGGCATGGGCGCCCTCACCCGCCCGCCCGACCCGGCCACGGAGTTGGTATATTTGGGATAGTCCGAATCGGTCTACATCATGAATGATAATGGTGTTGGCCGAAGGAATATCCAGCCCCGACTCGATAATGGTGGTACATACCAATATATCAATCTCTCTCTGAAGAAAGCGGAACATGGTATCTTCCAAATCCCTCTCCTTCATTTGACCGTGGGCGATGCCGAACCTCCCTTTCGGGAGCAATTGCTTCAATCTCTCAGCCATATTGGCTATGGTCCGAACCCGATTGTGGACGAAAAACACCTGTCCGCCCCGTTCCAATTCAGATTCAATGGCATGAACAATGGTCGCTTCATCATAGTGGGAGAGATGGGTCTGAATGGCAAGCCGGTCCTCGGGAGGCGTCTCGATGATACTGAGGTCCCTGATACCCATCAATGACAAATGAAAGGTCCTGGGAATCGGGGTAGCAGTCAGTGCCAGGACATCAACCAGAGTCCGATACTTTTTTAGTTTTTCTTTTTGTTTGACGCCGAATCGCTGTTCTTCATCGATAATCAACAGGCCCAGCTCTTTGAAGCTGATATCTTTTTGCAATAAACGGTGGGTCCCTATCAGGACATCGACCTTCCCGGACCGGCCCCTTGCAATCGTTTCTTTTTGCATCGCTTTGGTCTTAAAGCGGCTGAGTACGCCAACTTCAATCTGATAGGGTTTCATCCGCTTTTTGAAGGTCTCATAGTGCTGTTCGGCCAGGATGGTTGTGGGCACAAGGAGGGCGACCTGTTTTCCATCCATGACCGCTTTGAAGGCGGCCCTGATTGCGACCTCGGTCTTTCCAAAACCCACATCCCCGCATATCAGGCGGTCCATGGGACGCTCGGATTCCATATCCGAGAGGACATCATCGATGGCCTTGATTTGATCGGGGGTCTCCTCATGTTCAAAGGTCGCTTCAAACTCTCTATATTCGTTGTCCGGGCGGGAAAAAGCATACCCTTTCAGGTGTTTCCGAATGGCATATATTTCGACAAGTTGTTTGGCGATCTCCCTGATAGATTTTTTGGCCTTTTGCTTAACCAAATCCCATGAACGTCCACCCAACCTGTCAAGTTTGGGATTTTTTTCATCGGCCGCAATATACTTTTGGAGGATGTTGATATGATCGGCCGGGATGTAGAGACGATCATTGTATGCGTAGTCAATAATGACGAAGTCATTGATTTTTTGTTCGATCTCCATCTTGGAGAGGCCCCCGTATCGGCCTATGCCATGGTCCTGATGGACGACAAGATCGCCCTCCTTGAGCTGGCTAAACGAGGTCCATCCAAGTCTTTTATCTCCCGCCTTTCTTTTTGCCACAGACCGCTTGGGACCAAAGATTTCATCCTCGCTAACCACATTGATTCCTAGGTCCGGCCAGGAAAAGCCCTTGGAGAGACGTCCCAAACAAATACTCAGGCCCTTGCCGTCGGAGACCACACCCCAGTGGCTTACCACTTCATCTACCGGAACCTCGTAGTTGCGAAGAATCTCTTCCAGTCGATGTGCCTGCTGTTCTGTTCTACAGATAAGCACGACCCTGGACCCAAGATTCAGCCAATCAGCGATTTTTTCTGCGAGGGGTGCCAGGGAGCGGCGACCTCTACCGGCGAGTTTGAGCTCAAGGTCTTCCTCTATATTAAAGGCTGCTGTAATGTGGAGAGCTCGGGTCGGGCCCTCTTTTTTTTCGATGGCCAACTCACTGAACCCGACACGCTGGTAGCGAACAAAGCATTGTTCAATGGTTTCGCGAGAGGCAAGAATACCTTCGATCTCGGGAAAAAGACCTTCCCGTTCTCTTGCCTCTATGCGGTATCTCTCTGTATCCTTATTAAACTTCTCAACAAATTTGCCTGCCTGATCTTCAAGACGATCAGGGTCCATTAATAACAGAAGACCGTTTTCAGGGAAGTAATCGAAAAGGGTATCAAGGTGGGAATAAAAATGATTCAACCAGGCTTCTTGACCTGCAAAAGAGCCTGCCCCATGGGTCTCCCGAGGAAGCCGACCCATGGACCTGGCCCTGTTGACATTCTCCTTCCCCATGATGATTTCATTGGCAGGAAGGAGCACCATTTCATTCAGATGGTTCGTGGACCTCTGGTTCAAAGGATCAAAATGGCGGATGGATTCGATCCGATCGCCCCAGAATTCCAGGCGCAAGGGCTGGACATACAAGGGGGGGAATATATCGATAACACCGCCCCTTACTGAATAATCCCCCCTCTCTTCTACGAGGGAGGTGTGGAGGTATCCCTTTGACTCGAGCCCATGCAAAAGATCTTCCCTCTGGACCTCCTCCTGCACTTCTAAATATTCGATGGCCTTTATCATCGACTCTTTTGGTAAAATTCTTAAGAAGATCGTTTCAATCGATGTGACCACGATAGGGTTTTTCTCTGCGGTCAGGCGGTAGAGGGACTCGAGACGGCGACTGATCACATCCCCATGGGGACTCAGTCCGGTCAGGGGAGATATGTCGTATATGGGGAAATCGAATAACCGCCTTTCACCCTCGTCGGATGCGCCGTTCGATTCAGAAAGAAATAGGCCCAGCTCCCTGTAAAGACGGGTTGCATCTTTTGCCTGGGGTAGAATGATAAGGCTGGGCCTTTCAATATCCTTCAATAAGCCGGCTAAAAAATACGCCCTCACAGCACCTGTCAGCCCGGTTACGTGGAGGTCCGTGATCCCCTCTCCGATCCATTTTTTCAACGCGGCAAGATTTTTATTTGGTTGTGTCATAACTCTATCAGGTCATCCATCCTCTCATATGCCACACCCTCTCACTATCACGGGCCGGCTTCAGTTCTTGTTATCATAAATGCAAAAGAGAAAAATCACCAAATAGAAAAACCATGGTGTGAAAGAAAGGGATCCTGATGCAGGGGTGGCGCATGACGGGGAGAGGGAAGGTTCCTTTGGATCTTCAGCCCCTTAGGAGGCGGTATTGTAACTTCTCAATAAGTTCGGGTGAATGCAAAATGTGAAAAAACATTTTCCCCCTCCCTCAGTCCCTCCCGCCAGGGGAGGGAAGATAGGGGAAGGTAGCGCCCCGGACTTATTGAGAAGTTACGCGGTATTGGGATCGGCTGATTTAATGAATTGGGTATTAATCAGATATTCATTTCCTTCTACTTCCAAACAAAAGAATCTTCGGCTATTGTTTAGGAAATCAGATAGCCGGGATTTGCTTTGAGGCAGATCGCTATACACTTTTCCCCCGATAGTCTGGCCCGAAAGGAAGGTGATCCGGGTTTCCATTTTTCTCTGATAGGAAACACCTTTAAGGTATTCACATCCCTCCGACTTGACCATGACAATAGATCCCTTTTGAAGGAGCAGGACTTTCCCCCCATCTATCTCGAAAGGCAAATAGGACCTCTCGTCAAGGAGCAAGTCCAATAGACACTCACCCCCAACACGGCCTTGTGCGTGCAGGAGGACGAAAAAGTAACCGGAAAGACTGTTTCCGTCGGAAAAAACTATTTCCGCCTTCTTTTTTGACATTTCAATATTGAGTTTCATTTCCAGCTCCACGGGGAAGGGTATTTGCTATTGACAATTATGTGATAAAGCCAAAATGGCTTTTTGGCTGTCCTCATGGACAGCAACTTTCCCTACTTGGGCTTGTCTATCTCATTTTCTTTTAAATGGAGCCCCGCCTCTTCCCTACTCACAAGTCCCTGTTTCACTATTCCATTGATTTGGGCTTCCATGGTCTGCATGCCCTCATCCAGGCTTGCCTGAATCACATAAAAAATCTGGTAAGTTTTCTCCTCGTTTATGAGGTTTTGGATGGCCGGGTTCATGACCATCACTTCCACAGCAGCCACACGTCCCTGTCCATCGGATCTTCTCAAGAGTCGTTGAGAAATAACGCTCCGAAGCGACCCACTGACCATGGCCCTAATTGGGGCCTGTTGATATATGGGAAAAACATCAATCAGTCGATCAATCGTATCGGTAGCACTGGATGTGTGCAGGGTGCCGAGCACCAATAGGTTGCTCTCTGCAGCTGAGAGTGCGAGGTGAATTGTTTCCGGATCACTCATATCCCCCACGACGATGACATCCGGATCTTCCCTCAATGCGGCTCTCAGACCAGAAGGAACACTCTTCACATGGTGGCCTAATTGCCTTTGATGGATGAGGCATTTACCCTTTGAATGGATAAACTCTATAGGGTCTTCCAGGGTAATAATGTGATAGTTTTTCTCCTTATTGATCAAATCGACGATGGCGGCGAGGGTGGTTGATTTACCTGACCCTGTTGGCCCTGTGACCATTACGAGTCCACTTTGGGTACGCGCAAGATCCTGAATTGATTCAGGGAGCCCCAGCTCTTCCAAGGTCTTGACTTCCGGCGGAATGATTCGAAAGGCGGCCCCATAGCCTTTTCGTTCTGAAAAGACATTTGCGCGGTATCGGGCCACACCCTCCAGCTCGTATGAAAAATTGACGTCCTTTCGCTCTTTGAAGATCGCAAGATGCTCATCTTCCAGGATTTCCAAAAGCAGCATTTCAACCTCTCGGGCGGAAAGATCCTGAGATTTTGTTCTCTGTAACTGCCCGTTGATTCTTAAGACTGGAGGACCGCCGGCCGAAATGTGGAGGTCGGAAGCGTCATGTTGGGTCATCATCTTTAGAAGTGTATCAATCTTTGCCACGAGATCCCTCCGGAATGATTGGTTCACTTTCGCTATCATGCAAGAAAGTGGCCATATATAGGTATTATTTAAGGTTCTTATATATAGTTCTTCTCCAAATTAGTTGGAGAAGAGGATTCGAGGATCCAAGGATTCAAGGGTTCAAGTGTCTGTTTTGCAACGATCTCATCAATTCTTTAAACATCTATCATCCTTAACCGTAATACTATAATATATTGAATTTGTTGTCTGAATTTTCCGGTTATCCTGTAAATAGCCAAGCAGGGTTTATGAAATCACTTCAAATCTTTTAACTACCTGTATTTCTATGGTTTTTCACTAGAACCCTTGACCCCTCGGCTCTTGCCCGCCGTGTTTGTGGCGGGCCGAATCCTTCTAATCTGAGCAACCTCTTTGAAAATGAACTCTACAGTTTTCCTTCAACTAAATCGGAGATGATCCTTATATATAAAACACCTCAGCATTACACTCGCCTCTGTCCGGCTGAAACCCTGTTTCAGCAAGAAAGACACTTTCAGCCGGACAACCATCCTACAGAGCAAACTTATCCTTCTGGTCACGATATCAATGATGCGGAGGCTTCGGCAGAAAGTGAAGACCTCTGTGCACAGCACGTCCTGGCTCTTACACGAATTTGGTTAGGTAATCTTTAAGATGTTTAATGGTCATAACATATCATATCATTAAGAAAAATGATATCAATTTAGTTCAATAAAGGTGGTATGAGACCCGGTCAACCTGGCACCAAGAATTCAGGACCTGACAAAGGCCTTGGATTGCGATATATTCATTAGTAAAGAAAAGGTCAACATGCTCGAAGGTCCTTTTCCTTTTCAACGGGGAGGGTACCAGTCGTAAAAAGTCATTCAAAGCCATGAGCTTAGGGGGCACGGCTACAGGGGAACACGGTGTGGGGATAGGCAAAAGGCAGTTCATGGAGGCGGAACATGGGAACAGCCTCGATTGGATGAAAAAGATCAAAGGCCTGTTCGACCCCCATGGAATCCTCGACCCAGGTAAAATCTTTCCCTGATAGGGTGCGAAAGGGCCCAATCTAAAACCTGACCCGGATAAACCGGAAATAATAGCCACAAAGGCACCAAGACACAAACAATAAATGTTTTTTATAATTAAATTTCGTGTCTTGGTGTCTTGGTGGCGAGAATATTTTGTTAGATAAATCCTTCGCAAACATGATGTGATTTCAATAAATAGGTACTAAATGAATGGATATTGGAATTTATGGAAGACTATATAAAAGTCGTGACTTTAGACAATGAGATCGAAGCCGGATTGCTGGAGTCTATCTTGAGCGAAAGGGGTATACCCCATCGCATGAGGTCCTATCACGACACCGCATACGACGGCCTTTTCCAGACCCAAAAAGGTTGGGGGTGCATCAATGCCCCGGAATCATACCAGGAAGAGATCAAGGAGATCCTTTCTGATGTGAGGAAAGAGGCTTTAGAGTGATTCTGTTTGGCCCATTTGTCACTCGAAATATGGGCCGACGGATGCAGGAGTTTTAGATGAGAATTATCCTTTTTGCTGGAAAGGGAGGTGTCGGAAAAACGAGCATAGCGGCCGCCACAGGCATAAAAGCGGCCGAAATGGGGAAGAAGACCGTCATCATGTCCCTGGATATTGCGCACAGCCTTTCCGACATTTTCGACCTGGAAAGGGGTTTGTTGGATAAAAACAAAGGGCGGCCGATCAAAATCAGCGAGAACCTGTGGATACAGGAACTGGATGTTCAAGAAGAGATAGAAAAAAACTGGGGCGGTATCCATAAATATATTTCTACGCTACTCAATACCACGGGTCTGGATGAAATCCTGGCGGAAGAACTGGCCATTTTGCCCGGCATGGAAGAGGTCAGCCTGCTGCTCTATATTAACCGTTACGTCCAGCAAAAAAAGTTTGATGTGATGATCCTCGACTGTGCACCCACGGGTGAATCCCTAAGGTTTATCAGTATTCCGACCACGCTCGAATGGTACATTTCGAAAGTCTTTAAAATGGAAAGGGCCCTTGCCAAATATGTTGGACCCGTGGCGAAGAGGCTGTATGACGTTCCGATTCCGGGTGATGACTATTTTGAGGCCATTTCAATTTTGTTTGAACGGTTGAAAGGGGTGGATCAAATCTTGGCGGATCCCGACATTACCACAGTTCGTCTTGTCACCAATCCGGAAAAGATTGTCTTAAAAGAGACCCAAAGGGCCCTGATGTATTTCTGTCTCTACAAGATGAACATAGATGGCATCATTATCAATCGTATTCTTCCGGAGGACATAAAGGACAACTATTTCAAAGGCTGGAGGGAAAGCCAAAAACATTACCTGGAGAAGGCAGAAGAATACTTTCGCCCCATCCCCATTTTTTACGTGAAACTCTTTCAAAACGAAATCCTGGGTTATGGCTCCCTTCAAAAATTGGCCGAACAAATCTATGAGGGCAAAGACCCCCTTGAACGGTTTTTTAAAGGGGAGCCCTATCAACTGATCAAAGAGAATGGGGAGTACCGACTGATCATGAAACTTCCCTTCCTCGCGAAGGGGGATGTGGAACTCAATAAACTCTCAGACGAATTGATTATTCGAATAGGTGGTTTTAAGAGGAGCGTGTTACTACCAAGACATGTGGCGTCCTCTAAATCGGTAAAAGCCAAATTGGAGGGTCAACATTTATCGATTTATTTTAAAGGAGATGATCATGCCCAGAAAAATGAATGAAGAGGAAGGCTTTTCCTGCCCCGTGGGTAGCTTTTTTGCGGATATGGAAAAAGTATTCGGGAAAAAATCAAAGTTTTTTGAGCATATGGGCCGCTCGCAGGCTGAATTTCTCAAGGCCGTCAGATCCCTCATCGATGAAAAAATTGAGGGTCTTGAAAAAAAAGGTAAAGCCGGAGCGGGAAGGAAGAGGACCAAAATCAAGGTGGAATAGACAGAAGTGTCATGGATGGCGAGGAGATCGGTTCGCTTTAATGTGCGGCGTTGGAGAAACGTCTGAATACAGTTGACGAGATAGGGCGGCATCTGTTAGAAGACCCTGACATTGACGGGATGGAGAAGGTCTTTTTTGGAATTTGCATCAATAAAAGGTTTTAAAGACATTCTGCCGGGTGAGACCGAGACCTGGCAGCGATTGGAAGCCGCAGCGCGACGGGTCTTCCGACCCTACGGTTTCAAGGAGATCAAACCCCCAATCCTTGAAAGAACAGAGCTTTTCAGTCGGGGTATCGGCCTGGATACGGATATCGTTGCCAAAGAGATGTATTCATTCCCCGACAGCAAGGGAAACGGCATGACCCTCAGGCCGGAAGCGACAGCCTCGGTAGTCAGGGCCTACATTCAGCACAAGCTCTATAAATTGGACCCGGTTCAGAAACTCTATACGATCGGCCCCATGTTCAGGCATGAACGGCCGCAGAAGGGTCGATTCAGACAGTTCCACCAGATAAACGCGGAAATCCTGGGTGATCCGGGCCCGAAATCAGATGCTGATCTTATCGTCATGGTCATGGGTCTGCTCAGTACCCTTGGATTGAAAGGGCTATCCCTTCAACTGAACTCCCTTGGATGCCCGCAGTGCAGGGTTCAATTCAAAAAGACGCTGAATCGTTATCTTGCTCAAAAGACCGATGCCCTCTGCTCCGACTGCCGAAGAAGGGCCGAGACCAATCCCCTTAGGGTCTTTGATTGCAAAGTAGAGGCATGCAAAGAGGTGGTCTCAGAAGCCCCCTCCATACTCGAGTTCCTCGACGAGGATTGCCGGCATCATTTTAGATCCCTACAGGAGTATCTTGAAGACTACAAAGTTCCTTTTATTCTGAATCACAGGCTTGTGCGGGGCCTCGATTATTACAATCGGACGACCTTTGAAATACAGACTGAAAGGTTGGGTTCTCAAAATGCGGTTACAGGGGGCGGTCGATATGACGGCCTTGTGAAGATTCTTGGCGGGCCGGATCAACCTGCCATTGGTTTTGCTATGGGGATTGAGAGGTTGGTCGAGCTTATGGAAGAAGATCAGGAACAGGAGTCGGAGACCCCCGACCTCTTTGTGGCCGGGTTGGGAGCAAAGTCTGAAAGAAAGGTCTTCAATTGGGTCAATGAATTAAGGCAAAGCGGTATCTGGGTCGACATGGTATATGCCCCAAAAGGGCTGAAGGCTCAGATGAAACAGGCCGACCGGTCTGGGGCGAAAAAGGTGCTCATCATCGGCGACAATGAACTTGAGGCTGGAAAAGGGGTCCTGCGAGATATGACAACGAAGGAGCAGAAAGATGTGCCCCTCGATAATCTGCTGGAGACGTTGAAAAAAGAGATCGGATAATTCACGATTATTACCATGGATGAAATAGAGAACATACAAATTGATTCACTGGGAGACTGGAAGAGGACCCATGACTGTGGCAGTCTGAGGGCCGAAGACGTGGGCCAAGAAGCCTTGTTGATGGGTTGGGTAAACAGTCGGAGGGACCTGGGCAATCTGATTTTCATCGATCTTCGGAACAGGGGAGGCATCACCCAGATTGTATTTGATCCCCAGTTGGAGGAGGAAAGCCACAACAGGGCCCATATTTTGAGAAATGAGTGGGTCCTCGCCGTCAAGGGCAAGGTGACGCCGAGGCTTGAGGGTCAGGAAAATCAAGACCTGCCGACCGGAGCTATTGAGTTAAAGGTCACCCAACTCAAAATACTGAACAGGACCGAGGTCCCCCCCTTTCAAGTGGATGGGATGGTGGATGCATCGGAGACGCTGAGGCTCAAGTATCGATATCTGGAACTGAGAAGGCAGAAGATCTTCAAGAACTTTCAAAAGAGACATCATATCACCTCTTGTATCAGGGAATATCTAAACGAAAAGGGTTTTATAGAAGTGGAAACGCCTTTTCTGACCAAGAGCACGCCGGAAGGGGCTCGCGATTACCTGGTCCCGAGCAGGGTCAACAAGGGTCAGTTTTACGCACTGCCCCAGTCGCCCCAACTCTTTAAACAGCTCCTCATGATCGGCGGATTCGAACGGTATTACCAGGTGGTCCGATGCTTTCGAGATGAGGATCTCAGGGCAGACCGTCAACCGGAATTCACCCAGGTGGACATGGAACTGGCCTTTACGAATGAGGAAGAGGTGATGGAAATCTGTGAAGGCATGATGGCAACACTCTTCAGTAAGGTCATGGGGCGGGCATTGTCCGAACCCATCCCGCGTCTGCCCTATCAGGAGGTGATGGACCGTTTCGGCACGGATAGACCGGACCTTCGATTCGGGATGGAACTGAAAGAGATTACCGAGTTCCTCAAAGAGTCGGAATTTAAGAGCTTTCGCCGGGTCGTGGAAGAGGGCGGGGTCGTCAAGGCCATCAACGTGGATAAGGGCGCCACCAGCTTCTCAAGAAAGGGGCTGGATGAATTGACCCGTTTGGTGATTGATTGGGGAGGTAAGGGCCTTGCCTGGATCAAAGTAACTGAGGATGGGTGGCAGTCGTCCTTAAGTAAATTTTTCAGTGACGAAGAAAAGGAAGCCATCAATAAGCAACTAGATGGATCCCCGGGAGATTTGTATCTCATCGTGGCGGATCAGTCGCCGGTTGCCAATGAGGCCCTTGGAATGCTCAGGGGCGAGGTCGCCAGGAGATTGAACCGGATTAAGGAAGGGGATTTTGCCTTCGTTTGGGTCAACCGGTTCCCGCTGCTGGCCTATAACGAGACGGAGGGAAGATTGGAGGCCGTTCATCACCCTTTTACGGCCCCACTTGAAGAAGACCTTTCCCTGCTACAGGATCAACCGGAGAAGGTTCGGGCAAGGTCCTATGATCTTGTGTTGAACGGCACGGAGATCGGTGGGGGAAGCGTGAGGATCCATCAAATTTCCATGCAGCAAGAAATGTTTAAAATTTTAGGGATTCCCCAGAAAGAAGCGGAGCGAAAATTCGGTTTTTTGTTGGAAGCCTTAAAATATGGCGCTCCCCCACATGGGGGGATCGCTTTCGGCCTGGATCGTCTTGTGGCGATCCTGACAGGGGTCGATTCCATTAGAGAAATCATAGCCTTCCCGAAGACCCAGCGAGCGACCTGCCCCCTCACAGATGCCCCCTCTGGGGTGGGTGAGGATCAACTCGAAGAGCTCGGCCTCCGAACCCGTCAGGAATAGAAGCTTTTTTCAAGCACCAGAGCCAATTGGGGCGCCCTCCAAAAAGGATGAACCTACTTTTACTCTCCATTGCCTAAATGCATCTACTATCCCCCTCCCTTGTAGTGAAAGTAAAAGGGGGTCAAATCTTTAAACTTCAGAAATATATTGATTAGTTTAATTTGGCTATATGGCTAGACCCCTAAGAATTCAATATCCTGGAGCTTATTACCACGTTATATGCAGAGGTAATGAGCAAAAGAAGATCTTCTGTTTGGATAAGGATTCATCCAGAAGAGAGCAACCAGCCCTGAAAGAATTAAGCAAAGTATTTGAACCGAAAGAATTGATTGAGCAATTTATTCAAATAACAGGAGAAAGAAGGGAAGATATCTGTCGGCGCGGCAAAAACTCAACAGAGAGGGCTATGTTGATGGATTTGGCAAGATAATTAAGAAGTTGAATCATTTGTCAAGTTTAAAGACCCCTTTTCACAAAATTTTTGCGTATTCGGATTTTGAATTTGTTTCGGATTTCCGGACTTGGTTAGGTATAATTGACAACCGCCGATTTTTTCTGCCCTTCTACCTCGACTGTTATCGACAATCTCTGTGCCATATCTATTGAGAACATTACCTCAATATCGACTTCACCAGCACGTTTCGGAGCCAGATTATTGATGGGTATTTTTCCAATAAGAGAATGAGTCTTTTTTGAAATTTTTTTACCTGATCCCTGATAGACTCCTATGTCCAGTTTTTTAACATTATCCTTGGCAGTGGTGAACACTTGTTTGGCAGTGCAAGGCGCTTGGCGATTTGCAGGAATAAGCTCTTTGAAACGGTTCCCTGATGTTTTGAGTCCCAGGGCATGACAAGTTCGGGTTCGAATAACAATTTTTTTGTCAAAAAAATCGGTATTGTCGAGATAGGCGGCATACATTGCCGCACCTTCGGCGATACTTGTGGATGGGTTAATATTACTCCATGTTTTTTCAGCGCCCAGGATATCATCCAGCAGGTTTTTTATGCATGGTATATGGCTTGAGCCACCAACTCGAATAACGCGATCAATATCAGAAGGGTTTAATTTGGAACTGGCCCAAAGACTATCTATAATTTTTGAAATCTTATCGAAATAGTCTTTTATGGATTTTTCGAATTCTTCACGGCTAATCGAAACTTCAATATGTTTATCAGGGAGTATAAACGGAACAGCAACATAGTAATCATTAGAGGCACTCAATGCGATCTTAGCCAATGTTGACTGTTCTAGCAGGTTCTTTTGCGCCTTATTGAACAGTTTTGGTTCAATACCATCTAAGGAAACACCACTTTTTTCCAAAATAACATCCGCAAGACATCTATCGAAGTCCATTCCACCCAGCCTGTCATCACCACTGCTGGCGAGGACCTCGAAAAATATTGTATCGCTTGTATGCTTAAGTTGAAACAATGTAAGATCAAAGGTGCCGCCCCCAAGATCAAAGACGAGAATTTTCTGGCTAAACTCTTTGTCAAAATGGTCCTCGCAAATTTGCAAGGCATAGGAAAGAGAAGCGGCAATTGGCTCTTGAATAATTCCAATACAATTAATATCTGTCATTTCAGCTGCCTTGCGTGTATTGTCCATCTGGTGCGCTTTGAAATAGCATGGAACAGTGACAACACTGCCACGGCTGCTGAAAGTACCCGTCGGATATTTCATCTTGGCATCTTCATATATCTTTTCCAAAATCAAAGAAGAGAGTGTAATAGGAGTAAATTCTTTACCTCCAAGCATGACTTTCTGATTGCCATCATCCATAAGCCGTTTGACACCGACTATCATATTTTCCGGTATCATAAGTCCTTTGGTATATGCTATATGACCAACCAGAATTTCATCATTTTCCGGGTTGTAATAGACAACCGATTGAGTTATATCTTGACCCGCCCTGTTTTGAATGATTTGAGGTCCTTTCCTGTCCACCCATCTAGCTAATGCACTGAAGGTTGTACCTAAATCAAAGCCTAATACTGGATTAGTTTCGTTATCAATAGCCATCTAAAATCTCCTAACGAGAAAATCAACGCAATTATATGCGCTTTGATTCTTTTTTTCTTCAAACCCATTATTCCGTTACCACGGAAGGCGTTACTTCACTATTAATCATTATTCTTAATAACAACCACACGTGCAACGCGAAGCGTCTGCCGGTTTCCATTGTGAGCAACGTACTCATACCCATCCCTGCTGATCTCTTTAATTTGTTCGTTCTCCATCACAGGATCAGCCTCAACTGAAGAAGGTTCATGACGCTCAAAATCGATCATCATACCAGGCTCTATGTCCATCCGGTAAACACCTAGATCATTCAGCATGGTTAAAATGGTGCTGCTAAGTGTGAAATAGGTATTAAACCACTCACTTAATTTTGATTCTGATTCCTGATATTGCTCCATTAATTCATCTATCAGAATCGAAGTGGGATTCTTTCCATCGATAATACCATCAAGAATAGGGAGAACCTGTTTTCCAATGAAATCAAGCCATGTCTTTTGCCGTTTTTCAGCGAGGTCACCAGCTTTGGACACAAGTTTGTAGTTTGACCTTCTAATAATGTCCAGATTCTTGTTTATCTTTTTTTGTGCTGAATTCTCATTCATTTCACCTTCCATAAGTTTCATCCACTCATCTTCCTCAAGCTCCTTTAAATTGTCAGCTAATTCGATTTCCTCTACCAGGCTTTTCAGTCGATCATCCTGATTAACCAAGCGTTGTAGCATCCGACCAATAATGTTGAGTCCCTGCTGGCTGCTTTCCAGCGCTTTTTTAAGTTCCTTTGACAGACTTTCCAGGATCTCATTGCTGTTTGCTATAACGTCATCAGTAGCGTCTGCTGCCTCTTTGATCATGAGTTTCAGTCTTTTCCCACGCTCAAGCCAAAACTCGGCATTCTTTAGACACAGCTTAATACTCTTTTCGTCATCTTTAATACTTTCCTGTTCTTCAGCCTTTGCCTGAGCGATCAAACCCTGGATATCTAAGACAGGTTCTTTTGAGACTATCTCTTTATCGGCCTTCACCGGAGAGGGTTGTGATTCTATCTGTTTCAGGTGCGAGCAAATTTCATCAAATTTTGCTTCAAGCTCCTTAAACCGTTCTTCAAGTTTATTAATCCTGTCATCCCGATTTTCCAATTCTGCCTTAAGGCCTTCGATCTTTAAAGAAACCTTTTGCAATGGCTCCATTACAAAAGCTTGAAAGGCCTTGGTTACTTCTTCGGCTTTCTCATCGTCAGGGAGGCTCTGATTATCTTCGGAAATATTGTTTTTTGTGGCGCTCATAGCAGTTAATGTCCCCTTGATTGTGAAACAAATTTATTGGGACCATTTTGTATGGTTTTGAATTTCAATATTAATTAAACATCTCGGAAATTGTACAATCAAGAGCGCAAAGCTTCACTTCGTGTCCAGTATTCCAACATTCTAAAGTTGGGATCCCGCCCCGGAGGGGCGGGAGGCTGAGCGGAGCAAAGCGAGCGCGAAGAATTGTGAGCGAAGCGAACGGTGTTCAACAAATCCTGTTTTGCCGTAAGATTCCGTTATTCTTCGCGAACCGGTTACCGGCTTTTGTTATCTGGTGTAATCCTCTGTTGTCTATCAATGATGTTGGACTCGCGGATTTCAAGCTCATCTGATGAACTGGAACTGCTTGCCTTTACTTTCAATAGATTTTGGCTGTCGATCTCAAATTCAACATCAATATTCTCTTCACCACGTGGTTTTGGCGGGATCCCCTTAAGAAAGAATTCACCTATGCACTTAGCGCTATCAGATGATACATATTCAACATCTTCAGAGGACTGAAACACTATAATAGCCAACTCTGTGATATTGTCTTCCGGCGTTGTATACTCTTTACTGACGGTAACGGGGCCCTCCGCCGGTATCTCCGTATCCTTAGGTATCAGACAGTTAAATTTGCCTCCAACAACTTCGATACCCAGGTTGTGAGTGACAATATTATCGATGTCGATCACAAATTCAGGAGTGTCTTCTTCAGGACGTTCCAATTCAGGATCCGGCAACATCATAGTAGCCCCGAGTATGGCGGCGCCTCGAGCTATTGCAGTATCCGGATCTGTATCAGAATAAGGTTCTTTTCCGAACATTTCATGCAACATTTCTTTTACCAATGGGATCTTACTGGAACCGCCGACAAGGATGATCCTATCAATATCTTCAATCTCAAATTTTGCAGCACTTAAAGCCTTTTCAACTGAATCCTTGGTTTGAAGTATCAGGTCATGGATTTCTTCATTGAATTGTTCCCGGGTGATCTCAAAATTATCTATATGGTGAGGCTGCCCGGTCTCGTCATGGATGAAGTTAGGGATATCGATTGAGGTCGTGGTTGCTTCGGAGAGTTCATGTTTTGCAGCAATTACTGCTTCAAGCAGTTTTTGTTGAGCTTCTCTGGCTTCTTTAGTGATTCCCTGGTCCTTATCTGGATCATAAATATCGATATTGGATGCCTTGGCAAACTCGCCGGCCACTCTTTTCATAATCCTTTGGTCAAAATCATCTCCGCCCAGCTTTTGAATGCCTTCCTTTGCAAGAACTTTAAACTGTTTGTTGGCATTTCCTGTGGAGTCGACTTCAAGGATAGAAACATCAAATGTACCGCCACCAAGATCATAGACAAGAACTGTCTGAACCCGCTCTTTTTCGAGAGCGTATGCATACGCAGCAGCTATAGGCTCTTCTAACAGGGTTAACATCTCAAGATTAGCAAGTTCTCCAGCCATTTGAGTTGCTTTCTTTTGTGCATCATTGAAATTAGCGGGTACACAAATAACAGCATACTTCGGGGTGCCGCCGAGATCGACCGTTTCATTTTGTAGAATACCGTCGATCAATTTCGAAAGAATTTCAGCGGAAACCTCCACTGGTGTAAAGACCTTCCCTGGAATCTCTTCAAACTCCTTTTCCCAGTCTGTCGCCATATGCCGCTTTATCGACGAGACTGTGCTTTCTGGCGCAATTAAATTGCGAGACTTTGCCTGGCTGCCAACGAGAATTTCGCCGTCTTTTAGGACAGACATGACAGACGGCATAGTCTTGGTGCCATTAATATTAATGATTTCAGGCTCTCCCGTTTTATAGATCCCGGCTGCACAATTGGTTGTCCCAAGATCGATTCCTAAAACATAGCTGCTGGATTTTTCAACTAATGCGGTCATTTTGTTCCTCCGTTTAATTCGTTCATTATATTTTGATTTCCCTTTAAAAATTCTTAAGTGTGCTTTTTATTTGTCTGCGAACATCGTGCCAAACTGTTAGCATCTGGAAATTGCATTAGATATCAAATAGATATGAAGATGACTCCAAATTTCCGGTCTGAAACGTGTTTATAAATTGACAATTCAATCAAAAAAGTGGCCAGGCAGACACATATTGACCATTGGGAGCGTATCTGCTCACTTACGCATTGACAAAAATGGTCCGGACGTTCGTGCAGAACATGCATATATGAAAAGATAAGAAGTGGCTATTTCAAAGCGGATGAATCGAGAATGGTGACTTGTGTATCGGTTTCAACTGCAGCACAACATATTGAAGTGCCCAT
Organism: Desulfatiglandales bacterium; assembly: GCA_030145585.1. Classification (GTDB taxonomy): domain Bacteria; phylum Desulfobacterota; class DSM-4660; order Desulfatiglandales; family HGW-15; genus JAQYVK01. The sequence goes on from JAQYVK010000604.1 coordinate 40,055, forward strand.
TAATGCAAACAATAATTATCCGAACAACCAAGCAGGTTTTGTTGTTAAGATTAATTTTTTTACGCCGGGGAACTTACGTCCTTAGGCAATTAAATAACTCAGCCAGAAGAGATAATTGTAAAATAGAAGCCTGTTCAAATGATAGAATAGTTTGTGAATTACTAAAGGATTGTCCCCCATTTCACTAATCCGAAGATAATCAGAACCCCCTTCTCACAAGCCCATGTGATGCGCCCAGACGGTGGCTTGACGCCACAGGGCTTCGCACCCTTCAGGAATAGCAGCTCTTTTCCCGACCCAAAGCCAACTTGGACACGCTCCTTAAAAACGGATGAACCTCCAATTACTCTCCGTTGCCAGAATGCGCCACATATTTTTCTTGACAGGTGATTCTATTTGAGAGATAAATTAGGGTTCTTAATTTTCAATGGACAGAAAGGATGTGATACCCATGGTTTGTACCAGTGTAAAGGAAGGGACGGAATGTTCCTTCATGGGCAGCAAAGGCTGTCAATTTAATGGGGGCAACTGCCACCCCATAACTGAGAAATGTGAAGGCTGCCAAAAGGTTGTTAAAAGACCCTCCGGCGATTACTGCCTGGCTTTTCCGGACCCGACCATCAAATGGCGATTCGGAAACTGCAGTATGGCTACCCATATGAAGGCCAAGGACGAGAAGAAAAACGGGAAAGTCAATCCCCTCAAGGCCTCGAAGCGGCGAGCCCACTAAGACCTTAGGTCCAACAAACTCCCGAAAACAAATCAATTAAAATTCAGAACCGGATTCGACGGCTGATTTTTAATAAGGCAGTGGTGTGTCCAGAATTCGAACTTGAGGATCAACGAATCGGGCCTATAGTAATTGTCAGAAATATGGTCCGATTGGCCTTTTTATTAAATCCCCCTGGCCCCCTTTGTCAAAGGGGGAACTTATGAAGGCCTGAAGCCATGTCAGCACAACTATGGCCGCAATGAGCAATGCCGGAGTGTAAGCATTCCCCCCTTTCAAAAAGGGGGGCAGGGGGGATTTTGTATTGTCGCACACGCCTTCCAATCGGAAAATATTTATGACATCAGCTATAAAAGACTATCTTTTCAGATAAACGAAGAACTCCCGATTTCCTTTTGGGCCGAGGAGCGGGGAGGGCATTTTTCCCGAAACAGTCCACCCCAACCCTTCAAAGAATCGGCTTAGTCCCTCCACGACCTCCTCATGAAGGGAAGGATCCCGGACAACACCCCCCTTTCCCACTTTGCCCTTTCCCACCTCGAATTGGGGTTTGATGAGGGCTATAATATAAGCCTCTTTTGGAAGGAGATCCGAGACGGGGGGGACCACTATTCTCAGGGAGATAAATGAGGCATCGATAACGGCGCCGTCGATCGCCGTTTCCAAATCATCAGATTTCAGATATCGGATATTCGTTCTTTCCAGGAGCATCACGCGGGGGTCCTGGCGAAGTTTCCAATCCAGTTGGCCGTAACCCACGTCCACCGCAATGATCCTTTTTGCCCCCTTCTGAAGTAAACAATCCGTAAAACCGCCCGTAGACACCCCAACATCCAGAAGGGTGTCGCCCCTTACATCGACTGAGAATTGTTCGAGGGCCGCTTCGAGTTTTAAGCCCCCGCGGCTGACATAGGGAGATGGTGGGGTTTTTAGGGATATGTGGGATGAGATGGGGGTAAGATGCCCAGGTTTGTCTGCCAGGGCCTTGTCGACCTCCACTTGACCGGCCATGATCATTCTTTTCGCCGTTTCACGGCTCTCGGCCAAACCCTGTTGAACCAGAAGGAGATCGAGTCTGATTTTTTTATCTGTTATTTGTTTAACTCCTTGGAATTTTCGGGACGTCTGATGCTGCGACAGAGTTCTCTTGCCTCGTTCATGATCCCTGATTTATCCAAGCCATACTTTTCCCTGAGTATGGCTGTAGGGCCGTGTTCAACAAAACGGTCCGGAAGGCCCAGCCTTTTTATCCGGACATCCCGAACATCCAGGTCGCTGAATAATTCCAGGACGGCGCCACCCAACCCGCCTTGCCTGATATTCTCTTCCACGATGAGTACCCTGCCTGTGGATCCGGCATACGCCGCAAGCTTTTCATCCAAGGGCTTTACAAAACGACAATTGATGACACCCACGGAGAGGCCCTCCTCTTCTAGGAGCTGGGAAGCTTCCATGGAAGGAGAAACCATACTCCCCAGGGCTATGATCAGGAGATCTTTGCCTTCTTTGAGCAACTCCGATTGCCCCAGAGGGAGGGTTTGATAATCCTTGTCAAAGGTCACACCGAGGCCATTCCCCCTCGGGTATCGTATAGCCACGGGCCCGGGCTGTTTTAGGGCCGTGTAGATCATGTGTCTCAATTCATTTTCATCTTTGGGCGCCATGACCGTCATATTGGGCAGGCTCCTGAGGTAGGTGATATCGAAGTGGCCGTGGTGTGTTGGACCGTCTGCACCGACCAATCCGCCTCGATCCAGGCAAAAGACGACCGGCAGATTCGGAAGACATACATCATGGATAATTTGATCAAAAGCCCTCTGAAGGAAGGTGGAATAAATGGCGACCACCGGTCGAAAACCCTCTGTGGCGAGGCCTGCGGCAAAGGTGACGGCGTGCTGCTCAGCAATACCCACATCCAGAAATCGATCCGGGAAAGTTTTAGCGAAGTTGTTAAGACCGGTGCCCTCAGGCATGGCAGCGGTTATTGCGAAGAGATTCTTATCCCGTTTTCCCAAGTCGACCATGGTGTCCCCGAAGACCCGGGTATAGGATGGGGGTGAGCTCTCTGAGGTCTTTGGAGGGGTCCCTGTGGCGATTTCAAAGGCCCCGACACCGTGATAAAAGGCGGGATCTTTTTCGGCAGGTTCGTATCCTTTTCCCTTTTTCGTCAGAACGTGGACCAGGACCGGTCCTTCCAGATGTAACGTATTGTTGAAGGTATCGATGAGGTGGTCGAGACGATGTCCCTGAATGGGGCCTATATATCTGAATTTAAAGGCCTCAAAAAGCATACCGGGTGTAAAAAAGGTGATAAAAGAGTCTTCGCTCTTTCGGGCGAGGTTCAGGATATTTTCTCCGACCCCGGGTAGCGATTTCAGGAAATTATGCAGTTCTTTCCGGAAAAAAGTTAATCGGCGTCCCGTAATCTTCCGGCTGACGAACGATGAAAAGGCGCCAACATTCGGTGCGATGGACATGGCATTGTCATTCAGGACCACGATGAGATTTTTCTCTGTATGGCCGGCCTGGTTGAGCCCCTCAAAAGCCATACCGGCGGTGGTGGAGCCATCGCCGATCACAGAGATGACCCGGCTTTTTTCTCCCTTCAGACCTTTTGCCGTGGATATGCCGAGACCGGCCGAGATGGAAGTACTGCTGTGCCCCGTATTAAATGTATCGTAGGGACTTTCCTCTCGCTTGGGAAAACCACTGATCCCACCATAGGTCCTTAAAGTATGGAATGTATCTCTGCGGTTGGTCAAAAGCTTGTGGGCGTATGCCTGATGGCCCACATCCCATATGATCTTATCCTTAGGGGCATCAAACACATAATGCAGCGCAAGGGTAAGTTCCACGACACCCAGGCTGGGGGCCAAGTGCCCTCCGGTTTTTGAAACAGTCTCGATGATTTTGTCCCTGATTTCTTGGGCCAATAGGGTCAGGTCTTCCGGAGAGAGGGTCTTAAGATCCGCCGGACTGTTGATTCGCTCAAGGAGACTTTGCTGGTTCTTTTCATTCATCATTTTTTTCTTTCAATTATGTAATGGGCGATATCCCTCAACGGATCTGCGCGGTGATCAAACGATCCTAATGACTCAACAGCCCCCTTGATCATCGCCCTTTGGATCTCTTTTGATTTGTCCAGGCCAAGGACGGAGGGATAAGTGATTTTCCCCTTCCGTTCATCATTCCCAACGCCCTTTCCAAGGGTCCGGATATCCCCCTCGATGTCAAGAATATCATCCGCAATCTGGAAGGCCAATCCGATCTTTTGGCCATAGGATTGAATCGACTCTATCTGGCCTGCGGATCCGCCGCCGATTAAAGCACCCGAAACGACCGAGGCTGTAATCAAGGCCCCAGTCTTATGGGTATGGATAAACTCTACAACTGACGCCTCGACCTCTTTGCCTTCCGATTGGATATCCACGACCTGACCACCCACCATGCCCTGGTACCCGGAGGCAGAAGCAATCATGGGGATGACTTTGAGAAGGGCGGGGGATGACACGGGTCTTGATAAATCTTTCCTGCCCATGAGATGAAAAGCTTCCGTCAAAAGGCCGTCTCCGGCGAGGATTGCTACGGCTTCACCGAAGGCCTTGTGGCACGTCGGTTTTCCCCGTCTCATATCATCATCATCCATGGCGGGCAGGTCATCATGGATAAGAGAATAGGAGTGGATCAACTCCAGTGCGCACGCGACCGGAAGGACATCCCGCTCATCACCTCCCACTGATGCGGTCCCAGCTATGCACAGGATCGGCCTCAGTCTTTTTCCTCCGGCGAAAAGGCTGTAACGCATCGCCTCGATAACGTCTGAGGCAGGGCCCTCCGGTCTTGGGAAAAACCGATCCAAAGCCTCCTCAACAATCGCCCTTTTTTTTTCCAGGTAGACCTTTAATTCCATATTCAGGATTCTTCATCTTCTCCTATTTTAATGGGCTGCTGTGCAAGGTTGCCTTCGCTCCCTTGAACGAGCGTGGTCACCTTTTGTTCCGCCTCTTCCAGCTTTTCGGAGCAGAATTTGATCAGCTTCATGCCTTCTTCAAAGGTTGCCAGGGATTCCTCCAAAGTCAATTCCCCTTCTTCCAGGCCTTGAACGATATTTTCAAGTTGCTCCATCGCATCCTCAAATTTTAATTGAGCCATGTTTCCTCCCTTGAAATGACTGTTTACAATCCCAAAAGCATGAACGGATATGGTAAGGAAAAAAGGTGATCGAGGGTCCTATTCCCCCAATTGTTCGCTTATTTTCGTTAATCCCAGGGGATCTACCCGTGCACCGTTGACCCGGACACCCAAATGGAGATGGGGCCCGGTGACACGCCCCGTAGACCCTACAAGCCCT
>JAQYVK010000605.1 GCA_030145585.1 Desulfatiglandales bacterium
CCTGTCGGTGCTTGACATTCATGAGGGAGACTTTTTTAAAAGCCCCAGAAAAAGAAGTGTGGAAATCATGATATGTATCGAGGGGGATGCTCGGATCACCGATCTTGGAATGGGAGATGTGCTCTCCCTAAAAAAAGGCACTTCTTTCATAGTCCCTGCGGCCGTTGAGCAGTATCGGATTGAAGGAGAGACAAGGATTTACAAGGCTGCTGTCCCCCTTTCATAGTCCGATTCTTAAAACAAGGGTTGTCTATGAACGCCATGAGAATGGATTAAACTTTGTGTCACGATCATACACATCCAACCCTTCTTTTCTTTTTAGAAAAGCGACCACCACATAGGTCAAGGGGGTGACCACTGCCTCATAGAGAGATTTCGCCAACCACTGGATCACCACTGCGGAAAACAAAGCATTCAGGGGAATCGTTCCCACAAACGCCAGGGTAATAAAGATAGCAGAGTCCAATCCCTGCCCAATGAGGGTCGAGCCAATGGTACGAAGCCACAACCATCGACCCTTTGTGGCGATCTTTATCTTAGCCAGCACAAAGGCGTTGGAAAACTCGCCTACCAGATAGGCGAGAAATGAAGCAAAGAGGAGCCTAGGTGCGTAACCCAGTATGCGCTCATAGGACGCTTGCCCATCCCAAAACGCCGCAGAGGGGAGCATTTGTCCGATCCAGATCGCCACAACCGTGATGAAGTTGCAGAAAAAACCTAACCAGATGACCCGTCGTGCCTGACGATATCCATAGACCTCTGTTAAAACATCCCCAATGATATAACTGAGGGGAAATATAAGAATGGCAGCGGGCAATATGAATCCGTAAAGGCTGACCAATTTGACGGCGATAATATTGGCCGTGATCAGGCAGGTGATAAAAAGGGCCACGATCATCACAAACCAAGAGGAAACCCGTGCCGCCGATAACTGCTTTTCGTCTATAAGTTCATCCACGTATCAGTCCCTTTAATTAAGCTTCAAAAACCAAGATCTCCGGGCGTAGTCAGAGAACAATGGTTACGTGTCCCCACGGTTGGTAGGCCGTGGAGGTTATAATTCCGAGATTAAAATGACAAATGTCAAAATCCAAAAAATTGAAAGACTAAAAATTATCACGAAAAGGGGAAAGAAAGAAAACACGAAATAAGAAGGCTTTTTGAATACTGATAACTCTATCTTTCGTGCTTTCGTGATTGCTCTTTTATTTTGACCGTTGATGGAGGACAGCCTCTGTCAGATTTGACATTGGACATTGGGATTTCATTTGACATTTGCCTGTCACGCCATAGCCTGACCACCAGCAGTGGGCTGGCGACGGTGGAAGCTTTGGCATTTGAAATTAAAAATCCAATATTTCCTACTGGAAGCCCTCTTTTAGGGTCCAAATGAAGGTCACATCCTCTGGGCGTGGATCCGTTATAAATCTTATATCAGAGTGGATATATCAGGGCAAGGAGGGTCTCTTATTGAAGCCTAGATAGTAGATGATCAGGGCCAAGAGATAAAGGAAACAAGCCGTAAACATCAGGGGGCGGAAGCCGATGCTTACAGCGAGGCATTTTCCCAGGACGGCGCCGATCACTGAAGCACACCCGTTTATTCCCCATGCCCAAGGCACCAAGTTGGGAAATCTGTCCGCCAAGACCCGAAGACCCGACGGAAACGGCCAGCCAAGGAAGAAAGAGAGCACGGAAAGGAACAGTATTGCCAGAAGGACCCTTCCCACCATTGACCAACCCATGGCCAGGCTGAATAAATGGTCTCCAACTGTGGTCTGGAAGATGACCCAGAAGAAGATAACGGCAACGGATATCCATAGGAACCGGGGATTCTTTGCCTGAAATCGCCGGACGCTCAGGCTTCCTAACCCTGCAAAGACCAAAAGAACACCTAACAGGAGCGCGGCGGAATAGACCGGATGGGAAAGGAGCAAGGTATATTTAGGAAGGAGGGCCATTTCAAGGAACATGAACGCGACACCAATGGACGCGAAGTAGATCCCTGTCATCAGAAAGTCAGAGAAACGCAGTTCCGCTCCAGGTGACCCGGATGACCTCCTTTTCCATCGAAGGCACGCAAGGGGCAACAAGATCAGCAGGCCGCCGGCGAAAACTGCTTGTACCAGGGTGGCCAGGATAAAGACAAATCCCAATTCTACTAAAGGCAGCGACTCTCTCCCTAGCTGTCGAAAAAGGGAGGGTGCTGTTTTCCATCTAAAAAAGTGAGAGAAATAAGGGCGGTCGTCAGTCGTAGCGCTGACATCGAAGACATACCGGTCCATAAAGGCTTCAGCCTCTGGACCGCTCAGGGCGGTTGCACCTTCGAAATAGTCTGGAGACTTCAAAACATCATATCGATTGGCCCTTTCAACAGGCATGCCTGCATAGTAGGCCAGGTCAAAACTCCGTTCATCGCAGAACTTTGCGGCCCTTTCAATTTCTTCGGGCGTAAAAGGGGATTTTGACACAAGGATGGTGGAGGTCCTCCAACTCCGAATGAAAAGCAGGTGGCGCTCCACCCCGCCCTGAAGCGTCTCTTTACGGAGCGCTTCCAAGGCCGTGGCCATAATTTTCAAGGAGTCGCGCGGGGGAAGTTTCAGCCAGCGGGTCACGGAAAGAACTCCTGAATCGGTAAGATGTGAGAGATATTGTGAAAAGGCCTCGGTGGTATAAAGATAGCTTTCCGTGGCGGAGTGGAGACCCCCTGCAGAACTGACGGGGGAATCAAGGAGAGAAAGATTAATCAAATCAAACCGACCCTCCGCAGCCTGTAAAAACTGCCGGGCGTCTCGAATCTCGAGCTTTACCTCGGGTCGTGAGTATAGATGTCCGGAGAAATCCCTGAAGGGTCCGAGCAGGAGGTCGGCGATCTGTTTGTTGGCCTCGAGGGCGACAATCTCCGGGGTATGATGCTTCAGAGCGAGAAGCACATCCGGGCCCCCGCCTGCCCCAACGATGAGTGCCCGACCAGGATTGCGAATATGGTAGGGAAGGGCCATCGGAGTAAAGTCCAGGTATTCCAATTCATGAAGTTTTCCGGAAAAGCGGGTAATCGGGCCTAAGGACTCGGCATCCAAAAAAATGCCTTTCTGTTGAGGGAGGTGGGACTCTTCCTTATGGAGTCCAAAATTCAGGCTCAAACCGGGCGCCTCTCTGATGAGATCGCTTTCAACGACATGGACCATACCGAGTGGACCTGCAGTTTCTGCCTCGATCCGTGCATCCGGAAATGCGAGAGTCATGGGAAGTGTCTTCGTGTGATGGATTTTTGGAATAGGAGGGAACAGGAGGTAGATCAGAGTGAGCATGCATGCTGAAAACAGAATGGTGACGACACCCATCTTTCGGTGTCTCATGCGGGGGACGAAACAAAGGCCTCCCAAAAGGACCAAGCCACCCACAGCGGGTAAAAGGTGCCATGGTGGCCCTAGAAACAGGGCCGGCACAATGACGAAGGCACCGCTTCCGGCACCCAATAGGTCAACGGCATACATACGATGTGCTTTTTCTCGGGAGCCGGTCAGGATGATGCCCACAATGCCCCCACCAAACAGGAAAGGGAGCCCCATGAGTAGATAGGTGAGCAGCATGGCGCCCCACTGAGCGGGCTGCCAAATCAGTTGAAGAGGATCCTGCCCCACCTTCTGTGAAAGGCTGAACGCCAAAGTGAATGAGATAGCGGTAGCACCGGAAAGGACGACAAGCCAGCCGTCTAAATGCTTTTTGATACCGTCGAAAAAAAGGAATAACAGAGATCCGGCTGCACCATAGCCTAAAAGGGCCATACTGATAACCATGTAAGCGAAGTGGTGCCATTGTCCAATGGCCAAAAGGCGCATGAGAAGGATTTCATAGGCCAAAATGGATGCCGAAGTGCACAAGAGAAGGGTCGCATGGTGAGTGGTGGCAGTAATGGGGGGGGCGGGTGTCGTAATACTATTCTCCGGCTCTAATGAAGGGGACAAATCGAACGGGGAGTATCTTTTTCATGGTGATTCTACCCGCTTCGGATTTTTCCACCATGGTCAGATGCTGCACCCTGTATTGGCCACCCACGGGGATACACATCTTGCCGCCGGGTCGGAGCTGTCTGAGTAGCGGGGGAGGGACGAGGGTGGCGGCGGCCGTAACAATGATTCGATCAAAGGGGGCATGTTCTTGCCACCCGTAATAACCGTCAGCGATCTTCAGATGGACGTTGTTGTAATCAAGTCGCCTCATCCGTGCGGATGCCTGTTGCCCGAGCGCGCGGATTATTTCTACAGTGTAGACTTCTTTCACCAGAGAGGAAAGGATCGCCGCCTGATAACCGGACCCGGTTCCCACCTCCAGCACCCTCTGCTCCGGTGTCACCTCGAGCAGATCCGTCATGAGAGCAACAACATAGGGCTGCGAAATGGTTTGCCCGTGACCGATTGGAAGGGGGAAGTCACCATAGGCCTTAGAGAGGTCATTGGGTTTCACAAACAGGTGACGAGGCACGGCAAGCATGGCAGCCAACACGTTTTCGTCTCTAATCGGTTTGCGGTACCCGGGTGGGTCGGATATCTGGGTCCTGACCATGGCCCTGCGGCGCTCAAGGTACCGGGCTTCTTCCTTTTCTTCCGCCCAGGCCTTTGCGCCGGGATAGCCCCCTTTAATTATGGGCATCCCCTGGAACATGAGGGCACAGGCCAGTAAGAATATGATGCCCTTTGCCATTTCGATGCTCCCTATCTGAAACCGGTTGCCATGGGTCTCTAGTATCAAAAAAGTACAGCTCTTTTTAGTTAGGGTCAAGCGTTTTTAGATGGCTTCAAGTTGTAAGGAGTACGAAAGGGAACATTATAATGATTAGTTTGATCAAAACCCACCGATTCTAGCGGTGGACCCGGAAAGGTTCACCCGTTCCGGCGAGAATAAAAAATACTCGTTAGCGGCAGTGTAAAGCATTTTTTGAACGTCTAACATCGAACATTGAACATCGAATGATGAACTCGCTCGCGCAGCGCAGGCGCTTGCGCCGCGTGTCGCTCGGCCATTTTATAAAAAAATTTAGCATGCCTTATTCAAGATTCGACGTTGGACGTTGGATGTTCGACGTTCCTAGTCTTTTCGTTTTAACAGCAGCGTCCTTGATATAGATTAGTAATCTTGATAATCGCATTGTTTTCAGACCCCTTCGAGGGGTCTTCAAGAGGCCTTCTGCTCTGTGGGAGAAGCCTCACTTGGTTTCAAATTGTAATGAGTAAGAATGGGTACACAATAA
>JAQYVK010000606.1 GCA_030145585.1 Desulfatiglandales bacterium
ACGGCAGTTGGACTTTCTACAAAACCGTTGTAAACTATTGTGGTTCTTTCGAAAGGCACAATCACCATGTCCAAAGTGGATTTATTAGATCTATTTAAAAATCGTACGAGACATCCTTTTCGTCCAAGGTCCTCTGATATGATCAGCAGGCTCTTCCCGGATTTTAAGGCGGATAATAACGGGAGTGTCTCTCTGATAACGGGAACTTGCCGATTTTTAAATAAACGCCTTTTTGTAATTGGACAGCAAAAACCAAAACCCGCGGATTTAAAAAGCAAAGAAGATCTTAAAAAACTAAATTATGGCATGCTCACATCTGACGATCATTCACAAATTTTGGCCGTGTTAAAAAAGGCAAGAGCATCAGATCCCGACAAAACATTTATCTACTCCCTGATAGACACTTATGGAGCCGATATTTCCATGTATTCGGCCAAGCGTTTTCAGGCATTCTTCATATCTCATTTGATTCGGGAATTTTTGACTATTCCTATTAGAACCGTTTCTTTGGTCCTTGGAGAAGGGGGAAGTGGAGGGGCACTTGCTATCCAGGCAACGGATATGAGATGGCAGATGGACGATGCCCTCTACGCTACAGCCCCGCCAGAAAGCATGGCATCCATTGTTTTTCGTGATCATACCCGAATCAGTGATGCCTTGACTATCCTGAAGCCGACCGCCAGAGAGCTAAAGAATTTGGGTGTCATAGACCGCATTATCCCTGCTTCAAGAGACGTGACCGATTGCCAGGAGACGGCGGAAAACGTTCGACAGTCTCTGGTCAAATCCATCAAAGAACTATCCAGGATAAAGATCAACAGACTGATAAAGAAAAGGGAAATGAGAGCGAAAACGTACGGGCTTTCAAAAGGGAGCGGAAAATTTTATGACATCAAGCGGTTTATCGAAAATCCGATGTTAAAAGCATTTCGCAAACCGGCACCGGACATCAAAATCGTAAATTATTCCAACCTGACAGAAGTGAGTGATGATTACGGTAAGATCGTCCACATTGAAACCATGAAAGAATATATAGAATGTGGGGCGGTTTCCGGACAGGAGAAAAGAGTGAGGGGTTGCGGTAAGCTGATCCCCTTGCAGGACTTTCTGGACAATTTTCATGTTTGTCCTGAGTGTGGACACTCTTATATTCTTGGGGCGACCGGATGGATAGACTGCCTTGCTGATACGGGAAGCTTTCATGAGCTTTATCGTAACGTCACGGTCGATCAATTGCTGGCGGAGGAAAGCATCACCGACTACTACAGGGATTTTTTAGAAAGGCAAAAAGGTCGGTCCCATTTCAAGGAATCTTTGGTTGTCGGCAGTGCAAGAACCCACAATTTTCGTGTAGTCATGGTCATCAGTGAGTTTTATTACTGCGGTGGTTCCATGGGGGTCGTCTTCGGAGAGAAGTTCAGACGGGCAGTGGATTATGCGATCCAGGAAAACCTTCCGTTCATTAGCCTCTGCTGTTCTGGAGGGGCCAGGCTTTATGAAGGGATCTCCGCTCTCATGCAGATGGTGAAGACGATAGAATCGGTCAACCGGCTGAAGAGACACGGCCTCCCTTACATCTCCATTCTGGCAGATCCTTCCACGGGGGGGGCCATTGCCAGCTATGCGGCCCTTGGGGATGTCATCATCTCGGAACCGAGAGCCCTGGTCATTTTCGCCGGACCAAGGGTGATGAAATCAAGAGGATTTGAAGTGGATGAGAAATTTGTTCGATCAGATTACCTGCACAAGATGTCAGCAGGGATCTATGACGAACTAAAATATTATCATAATTTAAGGGGAATCCAGGAGATCACCGAAAGAAGAGATATGAAACTGGCTATCGCCAAATACCTTGAATTATACAAACGCACCAATCACAGACCCAGGAGAAAACCTAAGAAAAAAGGACAGAGATCAGCCATGTTTTAATCAATCCTATCCCCCTCCTCTTCCTTTTGCGGATAATTGTCCAGGAATTCCCTCAGACCGGGCTTAAGATATAACTGATCGAGATCAAATCGGCCTACGGCCTGTACCAGGGCTTCGATGCGATCCTCTCTGGTCGCCTTCGTGTTAAATATCAGGAGATATTCACCCTTTAACCGGCACAGGCCCCCGGGAGAGAAAGACCCCTCTCTTTTAAGTTGTTCATTGCGGATTTCTATTCCCAGGGATCCGGCCAACTCCTCCAGCTGCCCCAGAATGGCACCCTCATCCGCACCCATGTTAAGCGTCCAACCTTTCCATATCATCCACCAGTGTTTTTACGGAGGCGGCGGAGTTCTGAAGGCCTTCTTTCTCTTCATCCGTCAGCTCGACCTGGATAATCTCTTCTAACCCAGTGCCTCCTAACTTGACCGGTACTCCAATAAAGAGATCGTTGATGCCGTATTCTCCTTCCAGGTAGACGGCGCAGGGAAGTATCTTTTTTTTGTCTTTCAAGATGGCTTCAACCATTTCTACCGCCGCGGAAGCGGGGGCATAATATGCGCTCCCCGTTTTAAGAAGTTCCACAATCTCCGCACCACCTTTTCGCGTCCTATCCACGAGGGCTGCGATCCTGTCGGAAGACATCAACTCCGTGATGGGAATACCTGCGACGGTGGAAAACCGTGGGAGCGGAACCATGGTATCCCCATGGCCCCCGAGGACAAAGGCCTGGATATTTTCAACGGAGACGTCCAGTTCTTGGGCAATGAAGGCCTTGAAGCGAGCGGAGTCCAACACACCGGCCATCCCGATTACCCTGTTTTTAGGAAACCCGCTGGATTCATAGGCGACGTGACACATGGCATCCAGGGGATTGCTGACGATAATCAGTATGGACTCAGGCGCAACAAGGGCGATTTCCCGGGTCACGGATTTCATAATTTTCATGTTGGTGGACAAAAGATCGTCCCGACTCATCCCAGGCTTCCTTGCCAGGCCGGCGGTTATAACCACGATATCCGAGCCCTCAGCATTGATGTATTCATCGGTACAGCCGGTCAGTTTACAATCATGTTGCTCGATGGATCCCGCCTCACAAATATCTAGGGCCTTTCCTGCGGGGACGCCTTCGAGGACATCGACTAAAACGACGTCAGCCAGTTCCTTTTCCGCAATCCGCATGGCGGTCGTGGCACCAACCTGGCCCGCCCCTACAACGGTTACTTTTTTCCTCATGGGATTCTCCTTCCTGGGATCTCAGTTTTAAGTCTGTGCTCAACATCTTTTTATTACTCGACCGGATTATAGGTTCCAAATCCGGAGTATAAGCGGTAATTCATCTAAAAAACGCAGATATGCAGTTTAGAAAAAAAGAGATGTGGGGTCAAGGAAGAAGAAACTCAGAGGCGATTTTGAAAAAAAATCAGGAAAAGGATTTTCCACAGTGAGGACAATAACGATAAGTGGGCTCCATGGGCATTCGGCAATAACGGCACTGAAGGTTAGGCCCTTTGGGGGTATCGAAGGATTCACCGGATTCAGAGGAAAGGCTGCCGCAGCCGCTGCATTCAAGGAAAAGCACCCCCTTTTTGACCCTGAAAAGGGGTAGGAAAAAGAGGGACAAGTAATGATCCTGCCTCTTCAGTCCCGCCTGATTGAGGCCACAGGAGGGGCATTGTCTGGACCCTTCAACAACAACCGTCTTTGGTTGAATACCGGCAATAACAAAAAACATGTTCCTCTTAAACTCCACACCACCACTAACCTTTCCTATAGCCATGAAATGACGGAAGATCAAGAATAAAAGTCTCCCTTTTCCGTCAACAGGAATTATGATATAAATGATCAGAAATCCCTTAATGTTGGCGAGTTTCAGGTAGGAGCAAAAAAATGACGAAAACAGGGATCGTAAAGGATGAGAGATTCATGGAACACCAAATGGGGGCTCAGCATCCCGAAAGTCCCGAGCGTCTCGAAGCTATTTATGCCATGCTTGGAGAACCGGACATGAAGGGGCAATTTATCGATGTTCCAGTAAGGCGTGCCGAAAGGGAAGAGCTTCTATTGATACATTCATCAGATTATGTCGACAGGTTGGCCGCAACAGAAGGAAAGGCACACACCTATCTGGACCCCGATACCCAGACATCTGCCGGTTCTTATGAGGCCGCTTTGCTGGCGGCAGGTGGATTGTGTGAAGCTGTTTCCATGGTCGATTCCGGGGAAATAGACAACGCCTTTGCCCTGGTAAGGCCTCCCGGGCACCATGCTGAAAGATCCCGTGCCATGGGTTTCTGTCTTTTCAACAATGTGGCCATTGGGGCCGGATATGCTAGAGAGCGCCTAAAACTTGACCGCCTGCTCGTTGTGGACTGGGATCTCCATCACGGCAATGGCACCCAGCACAGCTTTGAGGAAGATCCTTCTATCCTGTACTTTTCCACACACCAATACCCCTATTATCCAGGAACCGGTGCATTCAATGAAACAGGGCGAGACGAGGGGGAGGGTCGCACGGTCAATGTCCCCCTTCCTGTGGGGTGTGGTGATGGGGAGTATCTGGGTATCTTTGAGAAAATATTGAGGCCGGTGGCGCTCGAGTTCAATCCTCAAATGATCCTTGTATCAGCAGGTTTTGATATTTATGAGGGAGACCCGCTCGGGGGTATGCAGGTCACACCAAAAGGTTTCGCCGGATTGACTCGATCTATCATGGAGATGGCCGATGCATGTTGCGCAGGAAAGGTAGTGATTACCCTTGAGGGGGGATATCATGTCCAAGGCCAGAGAGACTCTGTAAAGGAGGTTTTAAAGGAGCTTTCCGGAATATCTAAGACCAGTCTATCAGATATTATTGACGAAGGGGACCCTCGGATTCTTGAGTCTATTATTCAAAAGGTCGCCGAGGTTCATGGTCGCCACTGGAAAGACGTATAACCCTAATTGAGCGTAAACAAAATCGAGAAGGATTTTTGTGAAAACAAATGAAACGTTTTTCTCAGTTTTTAATACTTAATATGTATCCATCGTAATGAGGAGTTATAAAGCTCTTTTTTTCTCTATTTTGTTTACGTGAAAAAGCCGTAGGCTTTTTCCTTAGAAGAATCCCGACCTATGGTCGGGATTCTTCACCTTCGAGGAAAGCTGATAATACCCCGATCTCCGGCGCTTGTTTACACAAGCGCATGCCAAGAGCTCGCAGTAGATGTCTGCTGCTTCGCAGCAGAATACGGCATTCGCCCTTGGACGCCTTGGATCTGGGGCATCCTCAACTTTCGCTCAATCAGGGTAGAGATCCAAGTTCTTGTACCTCCCGGAAAAATCCCATTTATTTTTTTCGCCAGATGCCTCATAGTGGGCATGAGTTTTCCCGGCGTATTAGTTTTTAATGCCCAGCAGCTTGTCGGAATGAGGTGAAGATTTATCCGCCTCTGGGGGATCCAGCATGTGGAAAAGGCGCTTGTCGAAGATGTTGCTTGTCGAAGATGCCGCTTGTCGAAGATGCCGCTTGCGGTGCGGTGCGGTGCATGGCTGCGGGGTAGATCAGAATACGAGGATCTAATTTTATGGGTCATCGAGGAAGATTCGGCAAATATGGAGAAAACAAAAGGCTTGAACGCCTCAGGCAGGCAGGAAACCGTGACTCCACTGACCGAGCGGTAAAGGCCCGTCCGGAAGAAGAGGTGTCTTTCTCCAAAAAGAGGGTCACCCAAAGGGTTCGGATCCGAATAGGCTCGGCCAAGGTCCTCGATTTAGACTTCATCAGGACACTCAGCCGGAGAGCCTTTAAAAAATATGGGTCTTATCAGGACGTGATTTCCCAATGGTTTCAATCAGACATGACGGAAACTATCGTCGGGCGCATTGAAAGAAGACCTGTTGGTTTCGCCATGATCGGCCTTATTGGGGATGAGGATCCTGTGCAAAAGGCCTGTGAGTTACTCGCCATTGCGGTTGAATCTGATAAACGACACAAAGGAATCGGACAAATACTCATGAAGGCCGTGGATAAAAAAGCCGTCGAATGGCAAGCGGAGAGGATTGTTTTGCATACGGCCGAAGAAAACCTCCCAGCACGAAGCTTATTCACCAGAAATGGATTTGTCCCATGGGGATTGAAGAAGCATTTCTATCCAGCGGGACAGGATGCCCTGGTCATGTCCAAGATCATCCATTCCTAATTAGTTTTAACTAAACCCTCCACCTCTGGTGGAGGACCCGGAAAGGTTCTACCGTTCCGGCGAGAATAAAAAATACTCGTTAGCGGCAGAGTAAAGCATTTTTTTGAACGTCCAACATCGAACATCGAACATTGAACATCGAACATTGAACATCGAATGATGAACTCGCTTCGCTCGGCCATTTTATAGAAAATTTAGCATGCCTTATTCAAAATTCGATGTTGGACGTTGGATGTTCGACGTTCCTAGTCTTTTCGTTTTAACAGTAGCGTCCTTGATATAGATTAGTAATCTTGATAATCGCATTGTTTTCAGACCCCTTCGAGGGGTCTTCAAGAGGCCTTCTGCTCTGTGGGAGAAGCCTCACTTGGTTTCAAATTGTAATGAGTAAGAATGGGTACACAATAA
>JAQYVK010000607.1 GCA_030145585.1 Desulfatiglandales bacterium
TTTATGGGTCCGTTACTAAATAAACCCATCTCCCCTACGGAAAGCTGGTATGCAACAGTTGGATGAAACAGTAGAAAAGCCAAAAGCTCCTGCCATGCATCAGACCAAAGGTGTCGAAACACTTCTTGGGGATCCCAAAAAAGCGATTATCAAACTCTCCATCCCCATGATCGCGGCCGTATTGTCCCACACTATCTATAATCTCACCGATGCCATCTGGGTCTCAGGAAAAGGCCCGGCGTCCCTTTCGGCGGTCGGTTTTACTTTTCCCTTTCTTTTTATGGCCATGTCTATTGCGAATGGGATCGGGATAGGCAGTGGTGCGGCCATCTCCCGGCGAATTGGGGCGGGGGATAAAAGCAGCGCTGATAGTGTCGCCTCTCATGCCATAGTCATCATGTTGATCATTGTCTTTCTTTTTACCGGGGCCATGATTTATTCAGCCCGGCCCTTGATGCACCTCATGGGTGCAGGTGAGGCCTTGGATCTCGCAGTAACCTATGCCAGAATCATGTTTTTAGGCCTTATTTTAATATTCTTTATGCAAACCGCCAGCGCCATACTCCGAAGCGAAGGGGACGCAAAGAGAGCCATGTATGTCATGTTGGCCGGTTCCCTGATCAATATCATCCTCGACCCGATTTTCATTTACACATTAGGACTGGGTGTGGCCGGGGCTGCCTGGGCCACATTGTTGTCTATGTCTATCGTATCTTTTATTGCCTTTTATTGGTTGTTCATCGAAAAGAAGACTTTTGTATCCTTTAAGTTCCGGGGGTTCAGGTTCGAAAAAAAGATTCTCGTGGACATAGGCAAGGTGGGCGTTCCTGCTTCCGTCTCCCAGATGTCCATGGCCCTGATGGCATTCTCTATTACCAAAATCGTCGCCTTAATAGGAGGTCCTGATGGGGTCGCCGTTTACACCACCGGCTGGCGAGTGAGTACCCTGGCCACCTTGCCGATGCTGGGTGTTGCAAGTGCGGTTACCTCGGTTGCGGCCGCGGCCCTTGGGGCCCGAGACTACAAAAAGATGGAGATATCTTTTTTGTTCGCTTTAAAGATGGGGGTTCTGGTCGAGAGTGTCCTTGCGGTATTGACATTTCTCTTTGCCTCGCAGATCACGTGGGTCTTTACGTGGTCTGAGGAAACAGCACGCATCATAGGAGACCTGACCCAGTTGCTTCGGGTGGTCTGGATCTTTTTCCCTACGGTTGCCGTCGGCATGCTCTCTACTGCCATGTTCCAGGGGGCGGGGAAAGGGTTGACCGCCTTGATTATGACGATCCTTCGGACCCTCGTTTTCACGGTCCCTTGTGTCTGGTTTTTCGGTATTGTTTTGGAAGGAGGACTCTTGGGGGTATGGAACGGATTGGTCGTATCGGGCCTTATCTATGTGCCCATCGCGTTTGGATGGTCCACTTCCTATCTGAGAAAGCTTAAGAATATTGAAGTACAGGCATAAGTTAATTAACAACTATCCTAAAAGGGGCTAAATATATGTATAAAACGAATTCAAATGACAAATGTCAAAGTCCAAATGCCAAATGAATGTCAAATGCAAAAAACCAAAACAAAAAACAGATAATCACGAAAACACGAAAGTAAAATTAATTTATATCAATAGGTATATCTTACCGTTTACCGCTCACCGTTCACTGTTTACCTCTTATGGAATTGACTAAGCGTTTTTCAACTTCTTTACATACATCGCCGCCTCTGTGAGGCCGATATTCACGCCTATCCTTTTTGAGTTGTTCTTTAGGATCCAGGCGTCTCCCATATTGAGAGGCACCATGTTCCTAAGTTTGTCTACCAACTTACGCTCATTATGGATCCAGCTAAATTCTCTTAATATAGACTCCCTGAAGCTATCAGGATTGTCCCAGGGGTTTTATGGTCTGATCATGACGATCGCTAAGGCAATGGCGATGAGTGTCAAAGAGGCCAATTCCTGTAAACCGATTGTCTCTCCAAGGAAAAGTGCACTGCTTAATACTCCAACTACGGGGATCAGGAGTGTTCCGATGGCAGCCAAGGTCGCTGGGAAAAGGTTTACAACTTTGAACCACGCCCATTGACAAAAGATGATAGCGACCAAGGTGACAAAGGCCAGAGCCATAGCCACCTGCCAGGAAATCGTGAAGATGACCGTGACGGGTTCGAGAATCAAGGCGCCAATGACAATAGGAATGCCGCCCAAGAGTAGTTGCCATGCCGTGAGAAGGGCGATAGGCATCGTCCAGTGGTAATATTTAATCGAAACGGTGCCTGCAGCCCAAGAAAGAGCCGCAGTTAACATAAAAAATGCTCCGACAGGCGCAGATCCAAAGACCTTAAGATTCGGTCCGATGAGGATGGCAAGTCCGGATATACCCAGAGCAAGTCCTAAAAGACGCGCCTTTGTCATCCGTTCCTTCAATATATAAGAACTCAGGATCGCTGTCCAAACCGGCATTGTGAAGGCTATGATTGATGCTCTTCCGGCATTGATATATAAGAGTCCATGCGCCGAAAAAAGATGCCAGCCGGTGATGTTTAAAAATGATACCAGCAAAAGGGGTTTTAGCTCTTTTTTTGGAATCGCGAGGGATCGCCCGCTGACCTTCACCAAGAGGAGGAGCCCGGTGCCTCCAAAGACCAAACAATAAAGTCGGAAGGTCCAGGGCGGGATCTCCGTGAGGGCTGTTTTCATG
>JAQYVK010000608.1 GCA_030145585.1 Desulfatiglandales bacterium
TTTAAAGCGGGTCACCTTTGATCCAATGGCTGCGACTTCGCCTGCCGCATCTCTTCCCAGTTGAAAAGGCATTGGAAAGGGATCTCGCCCCGGTGGTGCTTTTACTTTTCCGAGCCGATATTTCAGATCAAATCCATTAACCGAAGTTGCCCTCACCTTGATAAGGACATCGCTTTCTCCCATTTCGGGTAGAGGCACATCAATATACTGTAACACCGACGGATCCCCATATTTGAAAATCCTTACGGCTTTCATTGACTTAGTTAACAATTCGAATTCACCCCCTTCCATCTGAATTGCTGATTCCCTTTGAGCTGTCAATCACATGTTTATAACCCCTGTATAGGAAATATTTTGTCTCTCCCGCTTCCATTGGCCTTGTCCAAAGAGGAGACCAGACAGGTGGGGCACTCCCTACTTAGAAGGAAGATGGAGTAATGTTCTTGCTTCATCCGGTGTTGCAATCTCCCGGCCGAGTTCTTTTGCAATCCTCACGACTTTTTCAACGAGCTCCGCGTTGCTCTTCGCGGGCACACCCTGCGATAAGTAAATATTGTCCTCAAGACCCACTCTGACATGACCACCCATAATGATGCCCATCGTCGTCATCGGCCACTCGTTGAGCCCTACTGCACATACGGACCATGGTGAACCGTCAGGGACGCAGCGGGCCATATGAACAAGGTTGTCTACCGTTGCAGGGATCTGCCCCAAAACCCCCATGACCAATTGGAAATAGGGGGGCGATTCTATATGGCCCAAGTCGGCGAGAAACTTTGCGTTATTGATCATCCCAACATCGTAGCATTCAATCTCCGGTTTCACCCTGTGCTCTTTCATGGTGTCGGCCATATAGATCATGTCCGGGAAACTGTGGACCATGACAAACTTTAAAAGGAAATCTTTTTTTCTGCGGTTGTAGATATCTATAACCGGGGAACCGGCATTAAAAGAGGCCAGATCAGGTTTGGACCTGGGATTTTTGGCTAATTCCGGAATGATTGCAATTCTCCCCTCTACACTCTCCTCCGGTTGTTTTTTATATAACCAGTCACCATCGACGCGCTTGGCGCATCCACCTGTCGTCACATTCACAATCATATCACACTGCTCTTTAAGCGGAACAATGGCCTGTTCGAACCATTCGGTTTTCTGCTCCGGTTGGGACGTTTCAGGGTTGAGAGCATGCATATGCACGATAGCTGCACCGGCATTGTAACACTCGAGGGCCGCCTTTACCATCTCCTCCGGGTTCTTTGGCTTAGCCAGATTATTTGCAGGTGAAGCCCCACCAGTGATCGCAGCAGTGACAATCAATTTTTCCATCTTCTTTTATCTCCTTTCCATAGGAAGCTTTACCCCACCCGAAGAGACCCTATTTTCATGTTATTGAAGTTAACAACCACCCCTAAAAGGGTCTTATTACCTCTCGCAGAGCACACAGGGGTCACAGAGTCTATTTGATCTGAATTCCTGAGAGGGGAATTCAGATCAATTTACCATCCCGCTTGCGCGGGGACTCAATATCATTTTAGCAATTCAATTAGATCTGGAATGAACCCTAGGTCCCGTAAGGGACTGATGGTTGGTCTGATTCGGGATACCTGTCCCGCTTTTAAGCGGGATCAACGAATCAGACCAAAAAAATTCCTCAGTGTTCTCTGTGTGCTCAAGCGACCAACGGGAGCGGGCGAGAGAAAAAACAAACCCTCTTCCCCGCATAGAATAATTTGGACCATCCGTTTAGCGGGAGGGTTTATGGAATTAACTAAGGGCTTGCGAGACGCCCCCTCGAGGGGTGAAAGATTACACAGGTTCAAACGCATTTATTTTTTTTAAATACTTCAGCAACTTTAAATAGAGTGCATCCCTTTTTTTCAAAATCTCAGCTTCAGATCGACCCCCATAATCATAAATGCCTTTGGAAGTCTTTGCCCCAAGATTTCCTCCCTTTACTTTTTCCTCAAGATAGGTGCTTTGGGTCCCCACGCGCTGGAGTATATTGTCTATAAGGTCAAGTCCGGTGAAATCCAGAGACTGGGCGACACCGACGATGGGCAAGCGTATCCCGAGGCTGTATTTTATGGCCCTGTCAATCGCATCCGGGGAGGCCCAACCATTATCAATCATCTCGAGTATGGTGCTGTTGATGGTGTTTTGAATCCTGTTTACGATGAATGCGGGCACGAACTTATTCATAACAACAGGTTTTTTACCGAGGCTTTCCAGTATCTCAACTGTTAGAGAAATGACCTCCGCTGACGTTTCCTCCCCTGGAACGACTTCAACAAGGGGAATAATATGTGGCGGAGCAAACCAGTGGGTGATAATAAGACGTTCAGGATTATCCACGTCTACGATATTAAAAATATCCAATCCTGACGTATTCGATGCAAGGACAGCACCTCTAAGGCCAAATTTATTGAACTGTGAAAAAAGAGCCTTTTTTATTTCCGGTACCTCAGCCACTGCTTCGAGGACAAAATCAGCATCTTTCAGAGCCGATGAAAGATCAGTCGTCGGTTCGATCCGGTCCAAAATGACTTGAATCTCGGAATGTGACAGTTCCCCAAGTTCTACTAACGTTTCCAAGGTGGATTTAATCAGCTCAAGCGCATGTTCCAAAATGCCATGATCCAGGTCATGGAGCTTAACACTATATCCATTCTGTGCAAAAACCTGAGCGAGAGAATGCCCCATGACTCCCGCACCAACCACGGCTATTTTATCTATTTTGTCGAGCTTCATTTCTTTCCTCTCCTCAAAGACGTTGGCTATATTTTCATGCTATTAACTGTCACCATTGAAACTTGGGCATTTCAGATTTAGTAAGGAAGGGTTTTTGATTAGAAGCCATCTCAAAAATGCCAAATTCACCGATCTCTGTGCGTCCTGCTGTTCTGCTGAAAGCAGCTTTCAGCGGAACAGCTTAGATGAATTCCCGACCACCGGTCGGGAATTCATCACGGCTTTAAGCCGTTCTTGATCTCAAATAATTTTTCTATTTTTGAGATAGCTTCTAAATGATATTGTTGGTTACTTCAATGAGAACAATGTGTGATAACTATCACTCACAACAAGTATTATTCGGTTCTCCTCTTCATATATTAATAACTATTTTATTGTCAAGATGAATTCCCAGTAGCTTGTCGGAGCCCAGGGGAGATTTATCCGCTTCCGGAGGATCCCGCTTGTCGAAGATGCCGCGTGCGGTGCGGGCTGCGGGAAGCTTCATTTTGGGTTGATTTCAACACAATTTAGGAGTAATAACGGTGTCAGATCTTGACATTTGACAAACAGAGAGGAACATTGTGGCAATTGGGATTTAGTTAGGCGAGAGATATTTTTTAACAGCGACTAAAGGAGGAAACACCAATGACAGATTATGGAACAAAGTATGACAGATTATACGTTGCTATCGTTACCCCTTTCAAGGACGGAACCTATGACCCCGATGAGGAGCAGTTGCGCAGTTTTTTAAGATTTTTTTTGCAGCCCGAATATGTTGAGGCCGGTATTGGCATCATCATCAACCCGGAGGCGGGGGAAATCTTTTATCTGAGTCGGGAAGAGGCCAGAAAGAATGTGGAAATAGCTATCGAAGAGGTCCAGGGGAAGGTACCGGTCTTTGCCGGGGCCATTGCCCCTTCAACAGCCGACACGGTGAAGATTGCTATCGATGCTAAAGAAGCGGGTGCCGACGGAATCTTTATCATACCTCCCATGGGAGCTATTGATGTCACGACCGCTTGGGATGCCGTCAAATATCCTGAAGTGTGGCTCGATCTGTTGAAGGCCGTTCAGGAAGGCGTGGGAGACATGCCTTTTATTTGTCATCCCACCTGTAATCCCCACATCAGATGGGGAGAAGGTCTACCCGTTGAAGTAGCCGTCCAGACCTGCAAAGAAATCGACAATGTTGTGGGCTGGAAGATGACCTACAATTACACCGGATTCAGGATTGTTTCCCGTGCCCTCCGACAACTTGACCGACATGTGGGTATCTTAGGAGCACCGGCGGTCAACTTTCACGAGAACCTGGCTTCTGACTGTTTTGACGGAACGGTCAGCGGTTCATGGAATTACACACCCGAACCTATGCTGGCGCACATCCTGGCCTGGCGACGGAATGACTTAACAGAAGCAAGGCGCATCTGGGATAGCGGTCTTGCCCAGATTCAAGAGTACGTCTATTCCGAGTTCTCGAGGTTACATATCCGCTATAAAACCGCCACGTGGCTCAGGGGCTTTATTTCCAATCCCTTCATGCGCCCTCCCATGCCCAAACCCCGTAAGGAAGAAGTGCAAATACTTCAAGAACGTCTATCAAATACAGGCTTGAGTGTTATAGAGCAGGAGAAGATCAGGGAAGTCACAGATTCATTACCCAGGTAATCAGATTGCCAAGAGGTGGTCATACGGAAGGGAAAGAGTCATGGTCTATGTGGATGGATGGAGTGGGAGGATTTGAATCATAACGATCGCAGCGGGTAGCTCAACCCAGTACGAATTCCATCAATAATAAAGGAGGCACCCATTAAAGGGTGAGCCAAGTGATAAAACACCTCTCCAGGTAAAAATAATCTCTTTTTTCGCTTGGCTCAAGCCTCTGCACCAGCACGGGGCATTCTGGCTTTTTACGGAACCCTTTATGATAACTTCTTTCATCCTCTGAATTTTCTGTAAATTTCGCCCACAAAATTATGATCTTAATTGAAAATTCTTGATGACGGGCATAAGTTCCATTCGGTTTTTCATCTCCCTATAATTAACTTTACCTCCAAGTTAAGCATTTTTTTAAACAATCATCTCATTTCCCAAAACAAATTTCTATTTGTGACTTCCCTTTTAATATTAGTTTTAACATATTTATAATATTTTAATATTATTAACAAGTATTAACATATTTAATATTATCGCATATAAACTGAAGTAATATAAAATAAATTTCTCAAAGAATTTTATCGGATTTATCGCTATTTTAGAATTTTTTCTTGTTTTTTGCTTGGCCCATATATATTCTTGATATTGCCCATCAACTTATCTTATCCATTTGATAATTAGATTTTCCGAGGTGAAATAAATTGGTTGCCGAAAAGAAGAAAGCCATTCTGAAATCTGCCGAATATCTCTTTTCTACAAAGGGCTTCAACGAAACGACAGTGGCGGATATTGCAAAAGAGTCCGGAATTCATGAAGCATCCATATATTCTTACTTCAATAACAAGAGAAACATTCTGTTTGCGATT
>JAQYVK010000609.1 GCA_030145585.1 Desulfatiglandales bacterium
TATTTTACGGAGGCTGTTTGAAAATGCACATCCCGCAGACTTTGCTGCGGGACGAAATTCCGAGGAATGAGGCGTACACATGCGGTATAAGGTCCAAGGCGCAAGGTGTATGGCCCAAATTCATAACAATGGGAGAACAAATCGTACCTTGACAAGAACCTTATACCTGCCGATTGTGAGAAGAAGCTTTTACAATCGGCCTACCTTGAGCCTTTCTTTTATTTAGATGGGCGTTTTCAGGCAGCCTCTTAAGGCTAATTGAGGATATATCGAAGGGGATTCACAGGTGCCCCATTGAGGTGAACCTCATAATGAAGGTGGGGTCCGGTGGTGCGGCCGGTAGCTCCTACGAGGGCAATTTTTTGACCCCGCTTGACATATTGCCCCTTTTTAACAAGGGCCTTCTCAAGATGGGCATATTTCGTAATCAAGCCATAGTCATGGTTGATAGATACAATTCTGCCATAACCATGGTCCCACCTAACGGAGGTGACAACCCCATCCGCCGGGGCCAAAATTGGTGAAAGTTTGCTCGTGGAGATGTCGAGGCCTTTATGGAATTCTTTTTCATTCGTGAATGGGGAGGTCCGTTTTCCAAATCGGGAACTGATCCAGCCCCTGGTGGGCCATAGGGAGGGTGTATGAGCAAGTAGGGATTTTTGTTGGTCAAAAAATTCAACAAGTTGAGCCTTTTCGACCGTCTGGACCGAGATTTCTCTATCCAGATCGTCTATGGACTTGTGCATCAAGCGAACCAGTTTCTGATGGGCATCTTCAATGGTATAATCAGGGTCCATCAAGCCCGTGTCAGATCCCCCGATCCCAAAAAACTGATTGTTATCCTCGTTCGGCTCTATGTTTACCATGGTCTTTAATTTCCGGTCGAAATTTTTCAAATCAACCAATTTATTGCCGATTTGATCGATTTTTTGTGCCAGGACTATAAGTTGTTCTTTTTGTAGCTTGTTTTCCTTTTGAAGGTGGGATAGCTGTGGAATCTGCTTCTTTATGATCCTGTAATCCCTGCCCCCCCAGACTAGTAATGAAGCGGCAGAAAAGAAAAGAAGGATAAGAAAAACCATGAGGAATCTCGGAATGCCGAATTGCCTCACTTTTCGACTGCCACCCGGCACTAAGACGATGGTCATGTTTTTTGTCGCCACAATTCCTCCCAACTTTAGGTGAACGTAAAATCCAATACTTAAGAGCGCACTTTAGCATGGCATTTTTTTAAATGTCAACCTTTGTCAAGTAAGTTTTTTTAGAAAAAAGGCGAAAAATCTGAGAGGACCTACTGGAGGGCCTTCGCGATATCCTTGGCGAGTGAAAGGCTTATTCCTGGGACCGAAGCAATGTCATCAAGTGATGCATTAGAAATAGAGTTTATGTTACTGAAATATTTCAATAATGATTGTTTTCTTTTCGGGCCCACACCCGGGATCTCGTCCAGTGGGGATTCGGTTAAGCCCTTTCCTCTACGTTTGCGGTGGTGGGTAATAGCCCGCCGATGTGCCTCGTCCCGAATGCGCATGAAGAGTAGCAAAAGGGGGTGGTCCTGCCTCAGAGAGAGGGCGTTTTTCCGCCCGGGAATATATATCTTGTCTCCAGGTTTCCTTTCATCCCCTTTGGCAATCGCCGCCACTTCCGGAATCTCATGTCCGCGGAAGCGGTCTACCACTTTTTTGACGGCTTGGAGGTGACCTTTCCCGCCATCCACCAAAAAGAGGTCAGGGGGGCTGTCTCCGGAGAGGCGCCGTGAAACCATTTCTGACATCATCCCGTAATCATCGATGCCCTCAATATTCTTAATCTTGTAACTCCTGTAGTCGGATTTGTGGGGCAGACCATCCACAAAGGATACGAGCGCTCCCACGGCCATGTCCCCTTGAAAATTGGAAATATCGAGGCCCTCGATGGTCCTCGGCGTCCTCTTCAATTTCAAAAGGGTCTTTGCCATCTCCATTAAATCCTCTCCTTGCAAGGCCGTGCGACGGGTAAAGAGAATTTCAGCATTGGCCACAGCCATCTTCACCAGACGCCGTTTTTCTCCCCTGAGGGGGCGATGGATGGTGACCTTTTTTTCAGCCAAATCGGAAATCCAGTCCTTGATGGGGAGGAGATCATCTATGGGTTCGGAAATAAGAATTCGTTTCGGGATGAATGCCTCTCTGCTGTAATACTGTTTCAGAAACGCTTCCATTACCTCGGACGGGAGGCCGCCTTTCTGTCTGAACAGGTAATCTCTGGTACCTGTCAGGTACCCTTTCCGTATAAACAAGACAACCAGCAGGAAGAGGTCCTCCTTCTCTGCAAGGCCGATGACGTCCTGATCCTCAAGTTTGGGAGAGACCACATCCTGGCGCTCCATCACCTTTTCGACCGCCCTGATTTGATCCCGCATTAGAGCCGCCCTTTCGAATTGGAGCCGGCCGGATGCGGTGACCATGTTCTCTTTCAACTGCCTGACCAATTCCTGATTGCGTCCTTCCAAAAACAGCCTGGCCTGATCCACAATCTCCCCATAGCTTGAAGGGGAAACTTCATGAACACACGCCCCGAGACATCGGCCCAACTGGTTATTGAGGCAGGGTCTTGATCGCGAAGGGAGGGAAGGACCCTTACATTTTCTCAATTGAAAAATCCTGTTGATCAGCTTGAGGGTGCTGCGTACGGCAGTAGCAGAGGAGTAGGGTCCAAAATAGAGGGCACCGTCCTTCTTGATTTTTCGCACAATTTGAAGGCGGGGAAAAGGATTTTGAATATCGAGTCGGAGCGCCGGATACTGGCTGTCATCCCTCAAGATGATGTTATAACGAGGGAGATGCTTCTTTATGAAATTGCTCTCAAGGATGAACGCCTCCTTTTCATTCGCCGTGAGGATATAGTCAAGGCCTTCGGCCCGTTTCATCATCAATGCGGTTTTGTAGGGAAGCTCAGTCAGCGGTTTGAAGTAGGACAAGACCCGTTTTTTTAGGTTTTTTGCCTTGCCGACGTAAATAACTTGATCGGAGGCGTCTTTAAAAAGATAAACACCCGCTCCTCCAGGTAAGTTAGGACGGAGTGCTTCCGGGTCCAGGTTATGCTCCATTATTTAAGGGGCTCCCAGGCCTGATGCAGACGTTTGATCATAAGGGCAAGGTTATGGGGGCTTCCCGCCCTGTCTTTGATGTAATTCTTTAGGACCGCTTCCTTGGAAAATTCCAATTTTTCGATACTCCTGATTAAGGATGAATCCCTGGCTTCAACCAAGGGCATGACCAAGGTCTCTAGTCCAGCCTCGATGGCCGAGTTGATGAGATCAAGCAGCATCCAGGTCGCCAGATGCTTTTCACGAAAAGACGGGGCCACCGAAAT
>JAQYVK010000610.1 GCA_030145585.1 Desulfatiglandales bacterium
CCGATCTCTACGTCCGGCTTGAATTGTAATAATTAAAGGATTCGAGGATTCAAGGGGTCGAGGATTCAAGTGGATTTAAAAGCGAATATTGAATATCGAACAAGGAAAGTCGAATTATGAAGTTTTTATTTTTTCCCTTCGATATTCGTTATTCCTTGTTCGATATTCTGCGGTTCTATTTTTAGTGTCCTTGACCTCGAACTATTTTTCTATTTTTGAGATGCCTTCTAAATGGAAACAATATGATCCAAGTGTTAATATTCAGAAGTCCTTGATGCTAAAAGCGATTATCCCGGATAGAATAAACCATGGGGGTATCATGGAAAAGCGAGCCATCATCATTTTGACCTTTCTGGCGGGCTGGTTGATCCTCGGTTCCTTGATCGTTGAAATCACGCCCCACCCAGTGTTTGCCCAACCAGAACAAGACCCAGTTTGGGCCCCCGTTGAAAGGATTGGCCTGATGCCTTTCATCAAAGGGAGATATGGCGCTGAGATTGATGAAAGTTTGAGTTGTACCGTGTGCCTTCTTCTCAATGACCCGAAAGATTTGGCTCCTGATTCCGATTTTATTCTGACACAATATACCCAAAAAGCCCTCCAAAAACGACTCGGGGAAAAGGTGATCACCCTCGAACAGTCTGAAGAGACCTATGAACGGATTCCAAGAGACGACAGCGAGGATTCGCCAAGGAGCCTTGCAAAAAAGTTAGGGGAAGCATTGAATGCCGATCTCATGATCGTCGGAAATGTGTGGAAGTTCAGAGATAGGGTCGGGGGGTCGCGCGCCATCAGCGAACCCGCCTCCGTTGCATTCGCTATCTACATCATCGAGGTCACCAGTGGAAAATTGTTGTGGAAAGAAGTGTTCTCTGAAACGCAACGCCCGCTTTCCGAGAATACGCTGAACGCGCGAGCCTTTTTCGAGAGGGGGAGCAAATGGCTTTCAGCCAATGAACTGGCTTCCCATGGGGTCACCGAAATCTTTCAGAAATTTCCTTATTGAATAAGCCTATCCATATCCACCCAACCAATCTCACCCATCAATGCTTTGAATTCATCCCATAAATCTTCAGCTACGTTATGGGCGGCAGTGGTTTTATTTTTTCTCTCGCCCGCTCCCTAAAGGTCGCTTTCCCTCGACCGAGCTCAGGATCATTCGAGAGCACACAGCCTCCGGCCCGTAGGGCCTACGCCCCAGAGGGAGATCACAGAGAAGATAAGTATTTTTTGTCTGATTCGTTGACCTGCCGTCGCTAAAGCTATGGCAAGGCAGGGAGGACGAGTCAGACAAACCATCAGTCCCTTGCGGGACATATGTTTATTCTATCTCCAAACGAACGGCTATAGCTGATGTCATAAATATGTTCCGATTGGAAGGAGTGTTCGGCAGTATTAAATCCCCCCTAACCCCCCTTTTTGAAAAGGGGGGAACGTTTACACTCCGTCATTGCTCATTGTGGTCATAGGTGTTTTGATAATATTTCAGGTCTTCATAAGTTCCCCCTTTGACAAAGGGGGACAGGGGGATTTAATAAAAAGGCCAATCGGAACATTTTTCTGACAATTACTATAAAATGATATGGAGTTCCCGCACCAGCGGGATAGCAAATTGATCTAAATTCCCGTCTCAGGAATTCAGATCAAATAGACTCTGGGTCCTCAGTGTGCTCTGTGAGAGATAAAAAGACCCTTTGAAGGGCCTCTGAAAACATCATGGGTCAACCCTTTCGTTGGAAGTAAGGACCTTGTAAATCTGTCATGTGGAGATTATACTAGAAGTGGTTTCAAAACCTCCCCTCAGGCACAATCTCTTTGTTGGGACAAGCAGTTCAAGCCTCAAAATATTAAATATATTCCTCCGGTTGAACAGTTTGTCCCGCCGTGATCTTGAACCCGATTGAAGGCTTTGAAACCACTTCTATTCTGAAGGTATATTCTTAAGGAGCTGATTAACATGGAAAAAGTGACCATTGACGGTGTTGAACTCACCATGACCCAACCGGATGAAGTTCCCATGGTCTGGGTAGGACAAGAGGAGTTGGTGACCCAGGTCTTAGCCTCCTGGATCGTGATCGGGGAGGGAGATTTGCCCCTCTATCCACGCCTGGTCGGGAAACCGGGTGTAGGGAAAACAACCCTGGCTTACCATTCAGGGCGCAGGATGAACAGGCCTGTCTATCTCTTTCAAGCCACGATGGATACCAGACCGGAGGATCTTATTGTTACCCCGGTAATTTCCGATGCAGGGAAAATAAAATATATGGCCAGTTCTATCGTTTCCGCGATGTTGAAGGGAGGGGTTGCCATTATCGATGAGGGGAACAGAATGAGTGAAAAAAGCTGGGCCTCGCTTGCACCGCTCATGGATAGCAGGCGTTATGTGGAATCCATTGTAGCAGGGATCAAAATCAAAGCCCATCCCGACTTTCGTCTCTGTACAACCATGAACGATGATGCCAGCACCTTTGAACTTCCAGAGTATATACACTCCAGGCTTCAACCCCGCATCTTTATCGATTTTCCGGAGGCGGAAGAAGAACTGTTGATTCTTAAGACCAATCTCCCCTTTGCGGATGAAGATATCCTCAACTACGTGGTAGATTTCCTTCAGTCTGCCCACGAAGCGGATGAACGTTATTCTGTCAGGGATGGCATCAACATCGCTCGGTATGCATTGAAGAGGTTTGTGGAGAGCGGGGAAAAGTTGTCCCAAAATAGCGGGAAAGATAAGATCATGGGCTACATGAAAGAGGCTGCTTTCATGATACTCGATTCCAATGCCGCCCGAATTTTTGAGGAAGGGATGGATGATGGAGAACAGGATTGAATGGGAAAATGTGCGCATTGTTCCCGTGCTCCATAGCAGAATGGAATTCGCCCTGGAGGTGAAGCGGCAATTCGAGGAGTTTAGACCCCAACACGTGGCTGTGGAATACCCGCCGACCTTAAGGGCCAAGATTCTCCAGGGGATCA
Source organism: Desulfatiglandales bacterium (assembly GCA_030145585.1). GTDB lineage: Bacteria > Desulfobacterota > DSM-4660 > Desulfatiglandales > HGW-15 > JAQYVK01. Next base: position 2,977 of record JAQYVK010000610.1, read on the forward strand.
AGAGACTCCCTCTGCTCTCGGTTGTCTACTACAAGGAACAAGACGAAACCTTCATCTATCTCTTGATGGAGCCCACTGATGCACAAGTAGAGGCAATCAGGCTTGCCCACTCAAAGGATATACCCCTCCACTTCATTGACCGTGACACGGAAGGCTATCCCCTGGACCGGTCTACCATGCCGGATTCTTATGCCCTCAACCGAATCGGCCATTATGCGTACTGCCAGACCTATCTTCAGTCCCACCAGGATCATTCTCGTTCTGTCCAAGACAAGCTGAGGGAGAAAAACATGGCCTACCAGCTTCAAAGGCTGAATGAAACAGGAGAGAGGGTCCTTTTCGTCTGTGGCCTGTACCATTATCCCGGTATACTTGACCTGGTCGACCGCCCCCAGACGGAAGTAATCGGACGGAGACATCGCGATCAAGTGGGTCTGGGTCATCTCCACCAGGAATCGAGCATGGAGGTTTTGACTGAGATGCCCTTCCTCGCCGCCAAGTATGAGAACCACCGGTCTGAAGATGGGGTGGAAGCATTGGACAGGCTGCGCATCAATCGTGAATTGATAAACAATGCCAAAGAGAGTCACTGGAAGAACAACAAAGAAGAAATATCCGCCGGTCATTTAAGGATATTAAATAAGTTTGCAAGAAATTATGCCCTGCTTACGGGTGGGCTCGTCCCCAGCTTTTACCAACTCATTGTGGCGGCAAGGGGGACAGCTGACGACAACTTTGCTTATGAATTATGGGAAAAGGGGAGTATTTATCCATGGCAGTCGGACGATCCCGGTCTTCCTGTCTTCCGACTGACAGGTGAAGACCTCTTCCTTGACCAAAAACGGATTAAATTTCATCGACGGTTAAAGACGCTTCGCACGAGGCTCGTTCCTGTTCCTGTCAAGAAAAGGCACAGGGAGAAAACCCCCGGAGAATGGAAGAGAGATTTCAACGAGGCTTTCATCTGTTCCTACCCGCCCGAGGATGTGCTCATCGAGGGATATGGTCATCACCTTCAAAAAAGGGCCCTTGAGATCAAATCGGAAGAAAACAGCCGGATTGTCCCCTTTATCAGTTCTATGTTAGACGGCCTCGATATCCGGCAAACTATCAGGGAGTGGCCCCAGGGCCATATTTATGTGAAAGAAAATAGACCTTTGAGGGGGAAAGTGGGTTCCGTGGTCGTCATTTTTGATACGGATTTGCCGGATAAGCATGAAGCGGAAGCGTTTCCTTGGAGGGTCACCTGGCTCGGGGAACATGATCAGGAGTCAGACATGTCTTTTTATAGCACCCCGTCCGGCGAGGTCATGGACGGTCCCGGGATTTCCAGGTGTCAGTATGGGGGGTTTATGTTGACCTATCCTCCCCTGCGCGTTTATGACATCTGGAAGGATCCCTTTTTTGACATCGCTCGTAACAAGCCGGAGAGGCTTCTAATGGCCGCTATTGACTATAGCGTTGAAAAGCACGTCGTTTACGTGGCTGCCTCACCCCCTTCGGGATGGTGCCAAAGCTTGGCGGAAAAACTCGGGAAAAAAATTATATACCTTCCCATCGGTACCTTTTCTCCTGTAACCTTGAAAAAGATTCGGCAATTTCATGTCCTGGACGGTCACCATGTCAGAAGGTA
>JAQYVK010000611.1 GCA_030145585.1 Desulfatiglandales bacterium
TTTCGCCTGAATCCACAAAACAGCACGACGCCTTCAAGGGGAGAGTGACCGATTACCTCAAAAAAAACCTCCCACCCGGCATCTATGATTTCTATTTAAGCGGGCGGGTTGAAATGGTCAGGGATGTCACCCACATTGTAGATGAACGTTTTCCAGGGTCTCTAGTCTATACGGAAATCTTTTATTGATTCTAGTTTTTAATTAGTACAATAAACCTTTTGCTTTGCTGATGCCCATAGCTATGTTATGCGGAAAAGACGTTTGGTTTTACTCTCGCCCACTCCCTTTGGTCGCTCGAGCACACAGAGAGCACTGAGAATATATTTGTTTTTGGTCTGATTCGTTGATCCCGCTTAAAAGCGGGACAGGTATCCCGAATCAGGCCAACCATCAATCCCTCACGGGACCTATAGTTTAATCCAATTCCAATTGAATAGCTAAAATGTCATTGAGTCCCACGCCAGCGGGATGGCATATTGATCTGAATTCCCCTCGCAGGAATTCAGATAAAAAAGACTCTGAGACCTCTGCGGACTCCGTGAGAGGTAAAAAGATACTTTTTATGGGTGGTATTGTTTACTTTTTATAGGCTCGAAGCGAGCTGTAAAATGCCTCAGAACCGGAGGTTCTGAAACAATTCGCATCCCACCCAGTTGATCCCGCTTTTTGAACACCTCGCCGATACATTCCGCCACATAGTCAATGTGGCTCTGGGTATAGACGCGCCTTGGTATGGCCAGACGCACCAGTTCCAACTTTGCCGGCAAAAACGCCCCACTCGCTGGATCCGTCTTCCCGAACATGACACTCCCAATCTCGCAGGATCGGATCCCTCCTTGCAGATATATCTCACATGCCAAAGCCTGGCCCGGGAATTCCTGCGGCGGGATGTGGGGGAGAGAGGCTCTTGCATCCAGATAAATGGCATGCCCTCCGGGCGGCTGAATAATGGGGACCCCGAGCGCACCGAGTTTCTCGCCAAGGAAGCTCACCGAACGGATCCTGTATTTGAGGTAGTGTTCGTCCAGGACCTCCTCGAAACCTTGTGCAATGGCCTCCATATCATGACCGGCCAAACCCCCGTAAGTGGGGAAGCCCTCCGTGACTACCAGGATGTTCCGGGCCTGCTGCGCGAGATCATCGTCATTAACGGCCAGAAAACCGCCGATATTGACCAGCCCATCCTTTTTGCCGCTCATGGTGCAACCATCCGCATAGGAGAACATCTCATTGGCAATTTCACGTACGGATTTAGTTCCGTAACCCGGTTCTCGAAGCTTTATGAAATAGGCATTTTCTGCAAAGCGGCAGGCATCCAAAAAAAAGGGGATGCCGTTTGTACGACAAAGCTCTGAGGTCTTTCGGATATTCTCCATGGAAACCGGTTGTCCGCCGTTCGAATTATTGGTCACCGTGAGCATACATATGGGAATATTTTCTTTCCCCTTCTCCTTTATCAGAGTTTCAAGGGCTGCCAGATCCATGTTACCTTTGAAATCCGCCACAAGGGATGGAATGGCTCCCTCCGCTACCGGTAGATCTTCGGCCGTAGCACCGCTCATCTCCACATTTGCTCGGGTGGTGTCAAAATGGGTATTGTTTGGAACGATCCTGCCCTCGCCCCCAAGGATGCTGAAGATAATCTTTTCCGCCGCCCTCCCCTGGTGGGTCGGGATAATGTGTTTGAAACCGGTTATCTCTTTTACAATCTTTTCAAACCGGTAGAAGCTCTTCGAGCCCGCATAAGACTCATCCCCCTCCATGATCCCCGCCCATTGTTTGGCGCTCATGGCGGAGGTCCCGCTGTCGGTCAGCAGGTCTATGAGCACGTCATCCGCGTGTACATTGAAGAGGTTATGCCCGGCTTCGGACAGAATGTGTTCCCTTTCGGTCCGAGTCGTAAAACGTATTGGTTCGACTGTCTTGATCTTGAAAGGTTCAATGATGGTCTTCATCTTAGGCTCCCCTATGAATAGCTGCCAGTTAATTTCTTTCCTTATTTTTTTGAGCCATTGGAATAATGAGCAAATTACAGATGAACTTCATCAAGCGGTCTTCGCTATTTTTACAAGATTCACTCAGAGCAAAAAGAACCTTGCCGGCTACGGTTTCCTGATAAAGCCAGTCTGAAAGCACGCGACTGGATGCTGATTCCTGTCCCGGCTGCGTTGTGATGGCCTCGAAATAATAGGCTTTCAGGTCGTCCGTGGCAAGGTTCAGGGTATATGGCAGATCAATGTCTTCACGGGGATTTTCAGGTGTCTCACCCGTTAAAAAAGCACATATAAAATCACCCAGGGCATCCAAATCCACCCCGCTTATGCCCACAGTCGTTCTACCCCGTTTTTGGAGAGCAAGATCATACCAGGGACGCAACGACTGCATCTCCCTCTTGAGGGATGTACACAATGTCTCTGTTTCTGTGAGATTAGCCTCATCCTGTAAAAAATCCACAGGGCAGGCCAGACCTGTAACCACCTCCTCTCCGATTGGGGCATCTTCCGGGAAATCTTCAATGACAGGACCCTTCGCTACCTCGAATAGTTCCAGGGCCGCTAAAAGAACCCGCTTCTGAAAGACCGGGTCATTGGGTACACCCAGGGGTCGCCCAAGTTCAAAAGACACCCACAGGGCCCTCGGCGGTTTGATAGTCTCAGTATGTTCACGAATAAGGCTGATCTGGGTGGTCGGTATGCCCTCCTCTTCGAAAAAGTGTGCAAGCCCGCCAACGGCGCGCGTACAATTGGGTCAGACCGGTACAAGTAACAGGGCATCCACATGGTCCCCTTTGAGAATTGAGGCCAGACGCCGCGCATCCTTCTCCATTTGCATGGGATCAAGGGCCCCCATAAATGAATAATGAAAGTCAGCCACGCTTCCGATGATCCCCTCTTCATCGAACTCTCGGAGACGATCAATCGGGAAGAGTACATTCCAATCCTGTTGAAACCCGGTGTGATCAAAATTTGTTGACATGTGACTCATGAGGAGTTCTGCCGCCCTGATATCCCCCGGGATGATCCGATAATAGTCACCAGGTTCGGGGGTAAAAGGCCTGTCCTCCCGACGATGGAGTCCTGCCGTTGAGACAATCGCCACACGGCGCTCATTTAAGGGCGGTCCTTCCACCCATGGATTGGTCTCGAAGGTTGGGCAAGGGAGTTCCTTGAGGTGCTTTCTTTGCCCCTCAGGCATTTGATCAAGTCGAACCATCTGTCTACCTCCTTAAAGTCAAGTATAGTTCGTTTTGTCTACAATGCAATTTCTAAATCAGGTCTTCTGCAGTAAGAAGGGTGTTGGGCGGGAATGAATGCGGTTACCTTCAATTAGTAACCAACGGCCCGCCATATAAGCAGAAAACCCACCACAATCAAGATGATTGACAGAAAGGCCTTCATCTTTTCCCCGGCAATCCGATTGTTGATAAAAGGTGAGATCTGTCCACCCAGCGCGACGGCGGGGATGGTCATAAACAGAATATTCCAGTGGACATTTAGATCACCTGTCGAAAAGACGAATGCATGTACCAGGGTCGCGGGAAAGACCGTAAGGGCCACAATCATGATTCCTGTTCCGATCGCCACACGAACAGGCAGTTTATTGCGTACAATCAGGGTGGTGGATGTCAACTCTCCTATCCCGATCCCCGTGAGACCGACAAAGATCCCACCAAGGGCGGACCAGATCACCCCAACCGTGCCGTGCCGGTAACTGTACCAATACTTTCGCCCAAGGGCATCAACCTTAGAAGGCGGACCCTCCTTTTTCCTTTCTACGGTAGTTTGCTTGCTTCCGTGTAAGAAAGAATAAAACATGGCAAAAGAAAGACATATCATCATAACCCCAAGTAAGGTCATGATAAATTCTCCGGGTACAATATGGGCAAAAAAACCGAAGGCCACAGCAAGAGGAATGGAAACGGCAAGAACCTTTTTCGATATGTTGATGTCGATGAGTTTCCGTCGGATGTATCCGGTCAGGGCACTTCCAAACCCGAATAACTCTGTAGAAAGAGCAATGAAAATCGCCTCCACAGGCAAAATGCGAACACCGGCGATAATCGGGAATAATAGTATAAAAATAGGGGTAAAAAAAACCGCCCCTTCGATGCTCGAGCTTGTTGCTATGAGGCATATGCAAAACGCGGTCGGCAGCATCCACCAGAATTCAAAAATATAGCCCAGCATGATCTAAGGTTCCTTCCGAAAACACCTATCATCTATTCTTTGCCAAAAAAGCGTCGACAATAGGGAAAATGAGGTTTGAAGTCAAGAGAAAGATAACGCCCGGAAAAGAGCTTTGCTTTGGATTCACCACTTGACACCCTGGGATTTCATCCCAATAGTTACTGATAAGAAACGAATGTTTCAAAACGAACACCAGA
>JAQYVK010000612.1 GCA_030145585.1 Desulfatiglandales bacterium
GTCCGGCCAAAAATATGCTTCCCGCATTAGCGGGAAATGAATAATATACGCTTTTTGATGACTAGTAGAATATCTAAACAATCCAGTGTTAATGGTCGTATATTTTCAAGTCCTTCGATATTTACCCGCCTATTTTTGTGGTGGGCCGGTTCTATTTTGTAAGTCCTTGGACCCTCTTCTCCAACTAAATTGGAGAAGAACCTTTTATTATGACTAAAGCAAACAACACAGTATTTTCGAGAAAAGCGCTGTTAAAACCGGTGAATAGAGCCGTCGTCAAGGTTGGGAGCGGTGTTCTGACATCGAGAAACGGGTTAAACAGACGCGTCTTAAGGAACCTGACTGATGATATCTGTGCTCTGAGGGAGAAGGGAATCGAAGTGATCGTGGTTTCTTCGGGGGCGATCGCATCAGGTCTGAAAAAGGTCGGGTTGACGAGCAGACCCGAATCCATATCCTCGCAGCAGGCTGTCGCGGCAGTGGGCCAAAGCAGCCTCATGAGGGCCTGGGAATTGGCCTTTGGCCGCCACGGGCAGAAAGTAGCTCAGATTCTGATTACGAGAGATGATCTCAACCACAGGGGCCGATACCTCAATGCAAGAAATACGATATTCACTCTCTTGTCATGGCAGGTCGTACCTATTATCAATGAAAACGATACGGTGGTGGTGGACGAGATCAAGTTTGGGGATAATGATAATCTAAGCGCCATGGTCACGAATCTCACCGAGTCCCTTGTTTTGGTCAGTTTGACCGATATCGATGGACTGTTTGACAAAGATCCCCGCATACACAAAGAGGCCCGACTCATCCCAGTGGTGGAAAAGATTGACAGTGGGGTCATCAGACATGCAGGTTCCATCCCCGGATTTCTAGGTACCGGAGGGATGGCGAGCAAGGTCAAAGCAGCCGAAAAAGTGGCCCTGGGTGGTGTGCCAACCGTCATTGCCAACGGTCTCAAACCGGGGATTTTGAAGGACGTTTTTATGGGCAAGGATGTGGGAACATTTTTTATGCCTCAGGATATCGGTCTATGCAGCCGGAAGCAATGGATTGCCTTTACAAGAACCTTAAAGGGTGAGATCATTATAGATGGGGGGGCAGGGGAAGCCCTTTTAGAGAGGGGAAAAAGCCTTCTTCCTTCAGGTATCAGGGAAGTCAGGGGAAAATTCAGTCTGGGTGATTCGGTCGTTCTTCTAAGTGAAGATGACCAGGAATTGGCCGTAGGCATGGTCAATTATCACTCGGGTGACATCAAAAAGATCATGGGTTTGAGGAGCACACAGATCAAATCAGTTCTGGGCTTTAAACATGATGATGAAGTCATCCATCGTGACAATTTGGTCATTACCAGCAATATGGCGGCAGGAGAGAATGAATGTCGATTGTGAGCGTGATTGAGAAGATAGCCAGAGATGCAAAGGATGCCGCCAGGTTGTTGAAAAACGCTATGCGACGGGAAAAGGATGAGGCTTTGTTTCTCATGGCGGCTAGATTGATCGAACAGGGCGACTCCATAAAGGCGGAGAACACCAAGGACCTAACCCTTGCCAGGGAGAAGGGGCTCAGTTCGGCCATGATCGATCGATTAACTCTCGATGATAAAACCATACACGCCATGGCAGATGGTCTCAAGGAGGTGGCAGCGTTGCCTGATCCCGTGGGCGAAGTGACCGGTATGTGGAAAAGGCCAAATGGACTTTCCGTAGGCCGTGTCCGGATACCCCTAGGCGTGATCGGTTTCATCTATGAATCCCGACCAAATGTAACCGTGGATGCGGCAAGCCTCTGTCTGAAATCAGGCAATAGTGTCGTTCTCAAAGGAGGCTCTGAGGCGATACACTCAAATCTGATCCTATCCGATATTTTAAGAGGGGCCTTGAGGGAGGTAGGCCTGCCCCAAGAGGCGATCCAGGTCATTCCGACCACCGACAGGGAAGCGGTCGGTATCCTTTTAACCCAAGAAGACCATGTGGATATTATCATTCCAAGAGGGGGGGAAGGGCTGATCCGATTTGTGACAAAAAATTCCCGAATTCCCGTATTAAAGCACTACAAGGGCGTCTGTCATGTTTATGTGGACGAGTTTGCGGATTTGGAAATGGCGTCAGACGTGAGTTTTAATGCAAAGGTACAACGGCCCGGGGTTTGTAATGCCATGGAAACCATGCTCGTCCACCAAGCAGTCACAAATGATTTTCTGCCTCCCATGGTAACGCGCCTCCAGCAGGGTGGCGTTGAGATCAGGGGATGCGAGAAGACTGTAGGTCTCATCCCCGGCCTTAAAAAAGCGGAGCCTGAGGACTGGCCGGCGGAATTTCTAGATCTTATCCTTGCCGTGAGAATTGTCTCTAACATGGACGAAGCCCTGGACCACATTGGTCAATACGGTTCGAACCATACAGAAGCCATTATTACCAAAGACTACAACCGGTCCCAGCGTTTTCTGGCAGAAGTGGACGCTTCCGTGGTCCTGGTCAATGCGTCCACCCGTTTCAGTGACGGAAACCAGTTAGGCCTTGGAGCGGAGATCGGAATAAACACATCAAAGCTTCATGCCTTTGGCCCCATGGGCCTAGAGGAGTTGACAACAACAAAATTCATCGTTTACGGGGATGGACAGATCAGAAGCTGACAGGGGCTGTTGAGGAAGGGGATCATTTGAAATTAGGTATACTGGGCGGGACTTTCGATCCGATCCACTTCGGTCATTTACGTGTGGCTGAAGAAGTCGGTGAAGAACTGGAACTGGAACATGTATATCTCATCCCGGCCGCCCTGCCCCCTCACAAAGATGAAAAGCCTGTCAGCTCTTTTGAACATCGAATGGCCATGACCCGGATTGCCGTCGAGGGGTCCCCGCTTCTCGAGGCCCTGGATTTAGAAGGCCGCCGTCAAGGCCTCTCATACTCTATCGAAACCCTCAGAGAATTCCGTCAACTTTTCAAAGGCAACTTTGAACTTTTCTTCATCATTGGGATAGATGCCTTCCTGGAGATTGGAACGTGGAAGGAGTATCGGGCACTTTTTGATTACGCCCATTTCCTGGTTATCAACAGGCCCGGTTTTCAATCGGAAGATCTCGGGCCTTTTCTGGCGTCTTTAGAAGCGGGCTTTGAAAGAGATGGGCACAAATTCGTGGTTCCATCCGGAAACCATTTAATATTCAAACAGGCCGCTCTTATGGATATATCATCCACCGAAATTCGGAATAGGGTGGCGGAAGGAAAGACGATTCATTTCATGCTTCCGAAGACCGTGAGAGAATACATTGTGGAACACAAGCTATATAACCCTCATGGAGCGTAAACAAAATCGAGAAGGATGATAAAAAAGGTTAATAGGCTGAAGACTGTAGGCTGTTAGTAAAAAATGAAAAAACCATTCAATGAGGCTCTTCGCCACCTTCACCTGCCCACAGGTGTTGCGACGACTTCGCCTTTGGACGCCTTGGATCTCCCCGTGGGACGGGATCTTCGAGGGGCATCCTCAACTTTCGCTCCAATAGGGTATAAGATTCATGGAAACTCTTGATAAAGCCCGGTTGTGCCTGAAGATCATTAAGGAGCGAAAGGCCCTGACTCCGGTCTTGCTCGAGGTTGGGAAGCTGACCGCAGTTGCCGATTACTTTCTTATTGCCAGCGGAAACTCGACGAGACAAGTCCAGGCCATCAGCCGGCACATGGCGAGAAGGATGCGCGAAGAGGGCCTGAAGGCATATGGTGTAGAAGGGGAGCAAGAGGGGCAATGGGTCCTCATGGACTACGGTGATGTCGTCGTTCACATATTTTACGATCCAATCCGGGAATTCTATGACCTGGAAGGTTTCTGGATCGAGGCAGCAAGGATTGAGATGGATGAGAGTGGCATTCAGAAGACATAATTATTGCTTGATCTTTATCGCAGCATTGCTCTTCTTCTTCAACTCGGGAGGGTTCAGAGCCTTCGCCCTGTCGATAGAAGAAGAGAGGAAAATGGGCGAGCAATTTGTGGCCCAAGCCAGTCAAGCTTTCCGGTTGGTAGAGGATGATTTTGCCAATAGCTATATCAATGACTTGGGACAATACTTGCTGCGTTCTCTGGAGACAAAGCCATTCCCTTTTCAATTCTACATTATCCAGAATAACGATCTAAACGCCTTTGCAGGGCCGGGAGGTCACATCTTCTTTTATACCGGCCTTATCGAGGTCATGGAAGAGGTTGACGAGTTGGCTGGTGTTCTGTCCCATGAAATTGCCCACGTTTCAGCCAGACATCTGGCGGAACGCATGGAACAGAGCACAATGATGCAGTTAGCCACTTTGGCCGGGATACTGTTGGGTGCCCTTGTAGGCGGGGAAGGGGGTGGCGCCATCATGACCGGTTCAATGGCGGCGGTCATGCAGAAACAGCTGGCATACAGCCGTAATGATGAACGACAGGCAGATCAGTTAGGGTTTAAATTTATGGCCGAGGCCGGCTTTGACCCATTAGGCATGATCGCAACTCTCAAGAAGATCCAAAAAGGGCAGATGTTGGCCACAAATCAGATTCCCACTTATCTCCTTACCCATCCGGGAGGTTCTGAAAGGATAGCAAACTATGAAACCATGATATATGGTGATAAGCCTTTGATTCAGGAAAAGGGGGGAACAACAAAATACAGACAATATTTCCCCATTTTCAAGACCATCTTGAGGGCAAAATACATGGACCCCAAAGAAGCGGAGAGACTTTTCAAACGTGAACTTGGAAACGATCCCGAATCGGTTTGGGCACATTTTGGTCTTGGAATCGTCCTGAGGGAAATGAGGGAATACCAGAAGGCCGTAGATCATTTTCATAAGGCCCTGAAGGGGCAACCTCGATCTATTCTTATCCTAAGGGACATGGCGGAAGCCTATCGATTGATGGGAAGAGAGGAGGAGGCCATCACCCTGCTTTCTGAGGCTTTGAAAATGCAACCCCGGGATCGGTCATCCCTCTACCTCATGGCACTCTCCTACCAAAACATGGAGGAGTATGGGAAGGCCATCCCTATTTTCGAAAAACTGACCCACATGAAGCCTGTAAAAAACGACGTCTTCTATAATCTTGGAGTGTCCTACGGGAGACTGAACCGACTGGCTCCGGCACACTATAACTTTGGCATCTATTTTATAAAATTAGGAAAAGTGGGGAAAGCTCTGTTCCATTTTCAAAAGGCGGAGGATCTCTCTAAAAACGATCCGGCCCTCCAAAGACGGATCAACAAAGCCAAAGAGGGCCTCACTTAGTTTGATCTAAACCCACCGCTTCTAGCGGTGGACCCAGAAAGGTTCTACCGTTCCGGCGAGAAAAAAATACTCGTTAGCGGCAGATTAAAGCATTTTTTTGAACGTCCAACATCGAACATCGAACATTGAACATCGAATGATGAACTCGCTCGCGCAGCGCAGGCGCTTGCGCCGCGTGTCGCTCGTCCATTTTATAAATAATTTTAGCATGCCTTATTCAAAATTCGACGTTGGATGTTGGATCAGCCGGAGGCTGACAAGTGCTTGCTCGCCTCTGGCGAGTTCGACGTTCTTATTCTTTTCGTTTTAACAGCGGCGTCCTTGATATAGATTAGTAATCTTGATAATCGTATTGTTTT
>JAQYVK010000613.1 GCA_030145585.1 Desulfatiglandales bacterium
GAAGGAAATGTTGGAAGTTTTGGAGAAGAGAGCAAGGAGTGCGGATGTATTTGATATGATCCAGCCCCGCCTAAGCAAAGAAGATGATATTGGTCTTACTGAACCTATTGACTTTGCCCTAACATTTTGGATGGTTCATGAGATACCGGAAAAGACACGATTTTTACAGCAGATCCATGCGGTATTAAAAGATTCCGGATTTTTACTTATAGCGGAACCAAAGTTTCACGTTTCAGAGTCTCAATTTGAGGAGGAGAAAGACATCGCCCGAAAAGTTGGATTTGGTATCAAAGAGGAGCCAAAAATTGCTTTTAGTCATTCTGTATTGTTTGAAAAAGCCTGAAGAAATCCGCATCAATAGGGGTTTCTAAGAAGGCAATAATTCAATAGGCATGATCTGGTGCAGCTCCAAAAATATTTTCACCACTGAGACACCAAGAGCACAGAGGTCCTGTTTTTTTGCAGGATCGGGAGACGACGATCCAGCAAAAGACCGCAGCCCTGCGGGAAGGCATCAAAATAGATTCAGGCATTATTTATTTACACGCATATAGCCAGTAAAAAGTTCACCATGCCATTGCCTCGAAGAGGCTAGGTGCTTTTCTCCGGGCGTCGTCTCCCGCCCGGGGAAAAATAAACTTTCTCCGTGAACTCTGTGCCTCTAGCGGAGCGGGTGGTGAATATACTAAATACCCATTATCATAAATGTAATCGGTGCCTAAATAAAAATGAACTTATTAGTAATTACATGAAAACGATCAGTGAATTGAAAAGATATCCGATGAATGACGATGGCGGTAGGCAGAACCATCCTGATATCACTTCCGGTTTGCCATCTTCTTCAGGGGCGGTCGTCGTCGGAAATATCGCCTTCCTGAATAGTTTTGACGGTCGCTCCATGGAAACGGGGGAAGTCACTTCAGGTAAATTTGAGGAGCAACTCAGTGTTTGCCTAGACAACATCAGACTCACCCTCGAGAGAGTGGGAAGCCCAATGAACAATTTGGTGAAAACTCTTATTCTCTTGAAGGACCATAGGGATGCGCCACGCATGTGGAAGACCATGCTGAAGTACTACAAGACATATGCTCCCGTTTTGATTGAAGAACCCCCTATTGTGACCGTCACCCAAGTGGAATCTTTGGCCACCCCGGAGTGTCTGGTAGAAATTGATACTTTATCCGTATTATCGAAAGATGAACCCGGTTGGGAGATGAAAAAGTACCCAATGCTCCATGGTGATGTAAAACAGATTTATCCCAATGTCGAGCCCGGCGAGCCTTTTCTCTCCGAGGCCGTTTCTATAGGCAACCTGATTTATCTTTCCGGCATGAACGGTGAGAACCCGGATCTTGGTAAGATAGAAACTAACATGTTTGAAGAGCAATGGAATACATCGCTTGAGAAGGTCAACGCCACACTGGACAGAGCAGGGAGTTCCATGAGTAATATCATTAAAACACTACACTTCCAGTGCAGACTGAAATCATTATTAAAGCCGTCAGACGACATTTACCGGTCCCATAGCCCGGCATCAGACAGATTGTGGAAGACTGAGCTTGAATATTTCGACAGACATGCCCCCTATCTATTGGACGAGTTTCCGGGAAGCACCTTTCTGAAAGTGTCCTCACTGGCCAATCCTGACGCTCTGGGGCAAACGGAGGTGATTGGGGTTTTTGACAGATTCAGGCCTGGGTGGGAAGTGAAAAATTATCCCACCTATATTGGCCAACGTGGTTTTCCCCGGCATGTCGGTGATATAAAAAAATATTATTCCAATACGGTCAGGGTTGGTAACTTGCTCTACATATCCGGTCAGACGGCCACGGATATCTATACTGCCAGAATAGAGTCTTCTGTTTTTGAAGACCAAATGTTAACGGCCCTTAAAAACCTCAGAGCGGCTTTAGAAGAGGCAGGAGGTTCCCTGGAAAATCTAGTCAAGACTTATATTCTCCTGCCCAATCCTGAGGCAACCACCCGCATGCATCAAATCTTACTGGAGTTCTATCAAAAATCTGCTCCCCGATTGGTGGAGGAACCACCCGCATCTATGGTCATTCATCCATACAATCTGGCATCACCGACGATGTTGATCGAAATCGATGCCATCGCTTTTATTCCTGATAACGTGGCCTCTGTCCCAAGCGACTCAACAGGTGGCATATAGAACGACAGACAGGTGAAGGCGTTCGAGTCTCGCGCGGATTAGATAATATTGGAGGTAACAGAATACAATGCATTTACCAAGGTTCGAATATTTTCAACCATCAACGGTCGAAGATGCTATCCATCTTCTTGAGATCCAGAAATCAGGTGCGAGGTTGGCTGCAGGAGGCACGGACCTTTATCCGCGGATGAAGTATGGTTTGACCCGTCCTGAATCCATTATAAGCCTACGGGATATTCCCGTGACCCCTCCGACCCTTTCCCAAGACGGCATTTTGAATCTTGATGCATTCATGCCTATTAAGGAGGTCGTAAACTCCCGGGTCATTTTGGACAATGCGCCCTTGCTTTCGGAAGCAGCGGGCCGGGTAGCCTCCGAGGAGATAAGGTATATGGCTACGCTTGGGGGCAACCTCTGCCAGGAGAGTCGGTGTCTTTATTACAATCAGGGTCATAACTTCCAGTTCATTGAGCCCTGTTTCAAACGCGGGGGCGATTTGTGTTATTTCGTTCCAAAAGGCAAAAAATGTTTGGCTGTCTATATGTCGGATACGGCACCGGCCCTTATGTGCTTGAACGCGAAGGTGAATATTCTTGGTAGCGGAGGTGAGAAGCAAATTCCCATAGAGGATATTTATAGCGGAGATGCAAAGCATCCTTTAGAGTTAGGGCCCACTGAGATCCTCTCTCAGATAAATATCGCTAAACTGACGGGATCTGCGGGATGGGCCTATAAGAAATTCAGTCTGCGGGGTGGGGTTGAATTTGCAGGTGTGGGTGTTGCCACGGTATTGCAAATGGGAGATGGCAAAAAAGTCTGCGAGCAGGCAGGGATCACGGTAGGGGCCATTGCAGCGTCCCCTTTACGGGCCTCAAATGCTGAATCCCTTTTGAAAGGGAAAGAGATCACTGACAGCCTTCTCAAAGAAGCTGCCAAGGCTGCGGCAGAAGAGATCAAGGTTGTGCCCCATCATGGATACTCAACACCTTATTTGCAAGAGATTCTGAGAGTGCAAACCCATCGGGCATTGGGAACAGCATATGAGCGGGTGGGTGTTGTGTCCCAGAAATAGCTTTAAGAAGTCACAACATTAGCTCATAAGACATTAGAGTGGAAATGAAGGAGCAAAGGAATGGATCACAGGAAAAGAGTCATTGAGTTATCGATTAATGACGAGCCTTATGTGTTGGCCGTCGAACCTCAACAGACACTGCTTGAAGTCCTGCGAGATTCACTGAGTCTGACCGGTACCAAGGAAGGTTGCGGCACAGGAGAATGCGGAAGTTGCACTGTGCTGCTGGATGGAAAGCCCGTTCTTTCCTGCCTCATGCTTGCTGTGGAATGTGTGAACCTGGATATCACGACGATAGAGGGGGTGGGAAGCATAGAGCGTATGGCCCCAATACAGGAGGCCTTGCTGGAAAAGGGGGGCGTTCAATGCGGGTTTTGCACGCCGGGAATGGTCCTGGCGACTACGGCCATGTTAAATCGAAACCCGAAGCCCTCCGAGGGAGAGATAAAAAGGTCTCTGGAAGGGCACCTTTGTCGCTGCACCGGTTACAATAAGGTTATTGAGGCAGTTGAGGCTACCATAGAAAAAATATCAGACACCCATGAATGAGGAGCTATGGAGATGGCGGAACTTGATTTTGTTGGAAAAAGTATTTTAAGGAAAGATGGTCCGGATAAGGTTACGGGCCGTGCGAGCTATACCGGAGACATAAAGTTACCAAGGATGCTTGTCGGACGTATTTTGAGAAGCCCCCACCCCCATGCAAAGATCTTGAATATCGACATTTCACAAGCCTTGAAATTAAAAGGCGTGAAAGCAGTCATTACATCAGAAGATACCCTAGGCATCAAAGCCGGATTTGTTGAAACGCCGAGATACCCAGCGGACCAGTATCCTTTGGCAAAAGATCGTGTGCGCTATGTGGGAGAGGAGATTTTGGCCGTCGCAGCCACCGATGCCTATGTGGCTGAAGAGGCACTAAGCCTCATCCGCGTGGATTACGATCCTCTCCCTGCAGTTTTTGATCCGGACGAAGCGATGAAGGAGGGAGCCCCAGAAATCCATCCGACGCATCCCAAAGTCAAAGAGCCCTTATCAAACATTGCCGGTAAGACCCAATCCGAGTGGGGAGATGTTGAACTCGGTTTTTCCGAGTCGGACTATGTGCGAGAGGACAGATTTGAGAGCCATTTAAGGACCCATGGATACTTAGAGACCCAGATTACCGTGGCCTCCTATGAGCCCGGAAACAAACTTAATCTATGGACATCTTCCATGGGGCCGTTTCTAAAACGGGCCAAACTGGCGCGGCTCCTTGACCTGCCCGTGTCTTCTGTTCGGGTGCGGAAAGCTTATGTCGGCGGCGCCTTTGGCGGTAAGGTGGATCTGTATTCACATGAATTCTGTGCCGCTTTGCTCTCTATGAAAACCGGGCGACCGGTGAAAATAGAGGCCTCACGGGAGGAGGTTTTTACCGCCTACCGTCATGGACAGCCTCTGATCATGGAGGTAAAAACGGGTGTGAAGAAAGATGGCACCCTCCTGGCTCAACAGATCCGTGTCATCAATAACTGCGGGGGTTATCGTGGCAGCGGGGTTGTGGTCATCTTCCTGGGATGGGGGTATACGATGGTTCCCTATCGCATGGCCAACTTCAAGTACGAAGGATATGCGGTCTATACAAATAATCCGGTACGCGGGCCTCAGCGGGGTCATGGTGCACCGCAGATGCGTTTTGCTGTGGAATCCCAACTCGATATTATTGCCGAGGAGCTCGGCATAGATCCTATAGAGATTAGGCTAAAAAACGCCCGGGAATCGGGTGAGCAGCTTCCCAATGGAGACAATGTGCACAACTGCGGCTTGAAAGAATGTATTCAAAGTGCTGCAGAACATACCCAGCTCAAAGAAAAATACGGGACCGGCCGTACGACCGCTTCTCCCAATGGGCATATCCGCAACGGGATTGGCATTGGGGTGAGTTCCTATATGAGCGGATCGCTCATCTATCCAAACAGTTCATCCGTTTCAGTGAAAATGAATGATGACGGCACGGCCACTTTGCTCACAGGTGCATTGGATGTCGGCCAAGGCGCGGAGACCATTCTGTGTCAGATTATTGCAGAAGAGCTTAAAATACCCTTTGAGGAGATTCAGGTCATAGCAGCAGACACTGAAACCACGCCCGTGGATATAGGTTCTTGGATCAGCGGCAACGCCTATGTGACGGGGAATGCCGCTCGGATGGCCGGCACTGAAGTTCGGAAAAAGCTCCTTGATCTCGCCGCTGAAGAAATGGAGGCAAATGTCAAGGACCTGGTTATGGAAAACAAGAGTGTTTGGGTGGCCGGTTCTCCAGATAAAAAAATTTCCTATCGTAAGTTGATCGGGGCAAGCATCCAGAAACGCAGAGGTGACCCGATCATAGGAGAGGGCCACTGGCGAACCATGCGAGATGAACCGTTTCATCCCAGCCTGGCATCTACTAAGGGACGTTGGAGCGAAAACTATGCTTTTGACGCCCAGGTGGCAGAGGTAGAGGTGGACACTGAGACCGGTCAGGTCCGGTTACTTCGGGCCGTGACAGCCCATGACTGTGGTTTTCCGATTAACCCCCTCTTGGTGGAAGGGCAGGTTGACGGCCAGGTCTCCATGGCACTGGGGCATGCCCTTATGGAGGAGATCCTAATGAAAGATGGACATACCTTAAATCCCAACTGGTTGGAGTACCGTATGCCCACCATTCATGAGACGGCCAAATCAGAACATATTAATGTGATCACCGAAAGCTATGAGGTCGGTCGACCCTATCGGACAAAAGAGGTGGGCGAGGGACTTGTGTCCGCACTTCTGGGTGCCATTGCCAATGCCATCTATGACGCAACAGGTGTAAGATTGTATTCCACGCCTTTCAGTCCTGAAAAAATTCTGTACGGATTGGGTAAGATAGGTCGGAACCAAAAAGTTTCTTAGGCTTCCGGGAGGCGTACCGCCAGGACAGGTTTTTTGCACCGCTGGAGAACACGTCTTGCAGTACTTCCCATCATCATGTCTGCAAGGGGTTTGTGTCCATGGGTACCCATGACAACGATGTCGAAGTCCTCACTTTCGGCCTGCAGTACGATTTCTTCGACTGGATTGCCCCTCTTTACCACGACGGCATCAACGATGAACCTACAGGAGTCGTCCTCGGCGGCAACTTCATCACAAAAATCGGTGAGACGTGTCTCTACAGTACGGAGCGTCTCCTCATCGTGGCTTTTCTTAAGTTCCTCCCACTTTTCTGCTCCGAGGTAGTTGGATAAATCATAGACATAACCGGTGCGGACCTCCAATACATGGAGGATAGTTAGGGATGCGTCGTATTGGTGGGAGAGACTTACCGCATAACGAAAAGAGTAACGCGCGTTCTCGGAAAGGTCCGTGGCATATAGAATTTTCTTGATTTCGGGAATAATCATATGGCTTCCACCTTGTTAAAGTATTTTCGATTGAGATAATGTCCCCAATGAAAACTCATGATGTAAGAGTATAAATAGGTTCCGATAATAATCAAGACAAAGGCTTTTATGATGGCCATGCTTCCACCTTGCAAGGTGTATCCCGGCACGTAACCGAATAGGAAAGGTGACATGTAGAGGAATTTCGCGAACTTAAATGAGGAAAATGCGGTTTTCCACATGTTGGCCTTTGCAATGGTGGCGCCTGCAAAGGCGGCAATACATACCGGCGGCGTAATATTGGAATCCTGTGACAGCCAGTAGACGATCATATGGGCCGCCACTTCATTCACACCGAGATGGATCAATGCCGGCACCGCCACAACCGCCGTAATGAGGTATGCGGCCGTGACAGGCACACCCATACCCAGTACCAGTGAGGCGAGCGCAATCAGCAGGATGGTAAGAACCAGGGACCCCCCCGCAAGCTCAATCACGATATCCGCAAAGGTGAGTACCAGCCCACTAAAGGTGAGCACCCCGATAATAATACCTATGACCCCGACCGTAGCGCCGATCTTGAGACTGTTTTCCGCGCCGGCTCGGGCCCCTTCCACGAATCTTTTAGGGGTAATTCGTGTATCCTTTTTGAACCAACTGATGATAAGACAGGTGACCATGCCCAGGATTGCTGAATAACCGGGCGAAAAACCGGCAAGCATCAGAACCGTGATCGTAACAAGCGGTAGGGTGTAGTACCACTCCCGTTTTAGGATCTCCATGGGGCTGTGTTTACTTTTCTCACCCCTTATGTTGTGAATTTTGGCTTCAAAGTGGACCATATTAAACACACTGAACACGTACATCAGGGCGGGGAAAATAGCGATCAGCATGATCTTGGAATAAGGTATCCCCGTGAGCTCTGACATGATAAACCCACCGGCTCCCATAATCGGGGGCATGAACATCCCTGAAATAGAGGCGGCCGGTTCGATTGCACCCGCAATGTGCGGCCTGAACCCGGCCTTTTTCATCATGGGAATAGTGAAGGCGCCGGTGGAAACCGTGTTGGCGATGGCGCTTCCGGAAATGGACCCGAAAAGACCGCTGGCGATGACAGCGACCTTGGCGGGTCCACCAATCTTGTGGCCGACTGCAGCCAAGGGGAAATCGATAAAGAATCGCTGGGCGCCGGATTTTTCTAAAAAAGCGCCAAAAAGGACGAACAAAAGGACATAGGTCGCCAATACATTCGCCATGATCCCGAAGACGCCGTCACTTTTATAAAAGATACTGGTGCATACCCCCTGAAATGTGTCACCCGCATGTGAAACCAGATCAGGCATGTAATCGCCATACACCCCGTACAGAAGCAGAGCCACACCGAGGAAAACAAAGACGGTGCCAACCACTCGCCGGGCAAGCTCGATTCCAATCAGCACCCCGATAATGGCCACAGCCATGTCAAAAGGGGTCTCAGCGCCTGTACGGTAGTTGATGACTTCAAAGTTCATCATCCAGTACCCTATACTGAAAATGGAGAGAAATATGAGCACATAATCAACAATCCGCATCAATTTATGCTTGGATTTGTATATAAGAAAGACGAGGATATAGGTAATGATGACATATATTCCCCGGTGGTACTGTGTGGCTTGCGGTTTAAGAACGGCTGAGTAGGAGTAGAAGAGGACCAGAAAGACGGCGAGCAGATCAAATATGACTTTTTCGATTCGGTTCAGTTTATCGTACATGTCGGCACCTGCTTATCTGGAGGTTGGGAGTTCGTTGCCTCGGTAAGCGGGAAATGCAGCGAACTCTCAATGCCCTTAACCGAATGCCACCGGGCCAATGGAGTGAGGCCCGAGGTTCAGGGAGTGGGAGAATTCGTATTTTGTATCATAAAAAGAAGGGCGGTGCAAAGTATACGTGAAAAAGCCAACAGGCACCGTGATATACGACGGAATCAGTCCCCAAAAGTGTATGGGTGTATGAGCCTAAATTTTTTGGGCTTTTTCTTAGGAGAACCCCGCCCACAAGGCGTAGCTCTCCACCTTTCAGTGAAGAACCCCGACGTTTGGTCGGGGTTCTTCACACCGCCCTTTAATCAAACCCTATTTCAGCATCCCTTTTTCTCTCCAGAACTTTTCAGCGCCGGGATGGAATGGGGTAACGATGTTGGTTGCGCCTGTTTTCAGGCTCATAGCCTTAAAAGTCTTTTTCTGGGCAACCATGTGTTTGAGACCCTCATCAGTATATATGATGGAAAGGAGCTTGTAAACGATATCTGCCGAGACTTTGGAGTTGGCTACCCACAGCGTGCTATCTTGGAAGGAAGGGGCAGCATAGTCTACTTTCCTGTAAGTGTTGGCTGGAACCGCAAGTTTACCAAAGTAAGGATATTTCTCATAGAATCCGGAGGCTTTGGCATCGGCATCCAAGTCGACTAGATCGATGTCGTTGGTCTGAGCCGCCATGATCACAGCACCGCTTGGAAACGCAGTGAACAGCCAAAAGGCATCCAGTTGCCTGTTGCCGAAGGCGGCGGCGGCGTCATTATAACCCATGGCATTCCGTTCAATCTTATCCCAGACGCCCATATGGGAGAAAAACAGCTCGCAATTGGCAAAGGCCCCCGAACCGGCGTTACCGACGCCCACTTTCTTTCCAACGAGATCTTTTACGCTCTTGATCCCCGAACCCTTTCGAACCACGAGCTGGGCCGGAGCGCCGTAGAGCCACGCAACCGCTAATACATCTTCATATTTTTTAGGGTCATTTTTCATTTTGCCGTTTCTACCCAGCCAGACATGACCCGAATACACCACGCTCATTTGATGTCTTCCGGCGTTCGCTTTTCGCAAATTTTCTACAGAACCCGCCGAGGTTTGCGCTTTCACGGAGTAGTCTTCTATTGCCTTGACAGGCTTATAGACCTGTATGGCGTTGGCAACCACCTGGAATGTGCCGCCTGATGGTCCACCGCCAAAAACAAGTCTCTTTTTGGCATATGAATCAGCGGAAAAGGCAAAGGTTAACAATAAAGATGCGAAAATGATTACCATGGCTGTAAAATATTTATTTCTCATGATCATAGTACTCCTTTTTAATAAGGTTAACTGAAAATTGGCGACTTCAAATCTTTCGTTGCTTCACCTCCTTTCTGTATCCCGGCCTATACCTATAGCCCTCAGTAAGGCACACTCCAATTTTGGTGTAGTTCAAACTTGTGTTAAAAAAACAAGAAGCTATGATAATGGATACCACAGGCCGGTCTTGTGATCCATTGGACTATTTCTGATTTTTCTGTAGGATTATTTCTTACAAATAGGCTGGAATGTGTGGAGATTATGGCTCAATGAGCTTATTTTGAATGGCAAAGCGCGAAAGTTCGGCATTGTTCCGAAGATTGAGCTTTTTTAAGAGTCTGTATCGATAAGTATCCACAGTTTTGACACTGATGCAGTAGACCTCGGCGATTTCGTGGTTTGTATGCCCGAGTGCCAGGCGTCTAAGCACCTGAAGTTCTCTTAAAGAGAGAGATTCCAAAGGAGAAAGTCTCTGAGACTTTTTAGCCACACGCAACGCCAAGGCTTCGGCCGCCTCTTCGGTAATATAACGAAGCCCCTTGTAGACTTTGTGTATGGCCTTTACCAACTGTTCCGGGGCCGATTTTTTGGTGATGTACCCCATCGCGCCCGCTTCTATGGCCCGAAGCATATACTGTTCCTCTTCATGCATAGTCAGAATGAGGATGGGGAGCTTGGGGTAGTGAGAATGAAGTTGGCTGGTTACTTCCAACCCGTCAAGATCCGGCATAGAGATATCGATGACCGCCACGTCAGGTCTTTTCTCATGGATCTGTCGGATCGCCTCCCTTCCGCCGGAAGCTTCAGCGACCACTTCCATTTCTTTACTCTCTTCGACAATCCGTCGTAGACCTGCTCGGACGATACTGTGATCGTCTGCCAGAAGAACTTTAATCAAAACCTATCCTTTCCACTGGATGTTAGAATTGCAATGGGGAAGGCTTTTCAAGGCTCCCCTTCCCCTTCGATTCCGAACTAGAATCCTTTACATCGATTGGTGCTTTGAAGTGGACCTGTGTTCCGTATTCCGGCTGGGAATGAATTTCCAGAATCCCTCCTACAAGACCTGCGCGTTCTTTCATCCCGAGCACACCTAATCCTTGAGAATCAGAAATTACCTTTTTATCGAAACCGCGACCGTTGTCAGTGATCGACAGGACCAGAATACTGTCTTCCTTATAAAGCTTTACTTCTACACGGCTTGCATCGGCATGACGAGTCACGTTGGTCAAGGATTCCTGGGCGATTCGATATGAGGTTGTTGCGAGAGCCCCGTCAATGCCCGGTATTTCCCGGTTCTCAAAAATACATGATATCCCGGTCCGCTTTTCAAAGTCGACCGCAAGCCATTCCAGTGCATCGACGAGTCCCAAGGTGTCGAGAACCCCCGGGCGTAGCCGAACGGCCATATTGCGCACTCCTTCTATTGTATCATCGATCAAACTGCGCATGGACAGAGCGCGTTCGGAGACTTTTAAATCATCCCCTTTGAAATGTTCGGAAATCCAAACGGCATCCATTCGAAGGGCTGTGAGAACTTGCCCCAACTGATCATGTAACTCCCGGGCAATGGCCGTGCGTTCATGCTCCTGACTTTCGATGATGCTGCCCGAAAGACGACGAAGCTGGTCTTGTGCCTTTTTTAGGGCGGTCACATCTGTTGAAATGCCGCAAACACCACTGATCCCGCCGGTTTCATCATAAACGGGAAATTTAACCGAAAGATAGGTATGTACGCCGTCAAGTTGAGGCACCTGCTCCGCTACCTGGGATGAAATGCCGTCCGTGAGGACTTTGAGATCGTTTTTTCTGAATTGTTCGGCCGTTTCTTTCGGAAATATGTCATCGTCGGTCTTGCCGCGAATATTTTCGTTTTGTATCTCAAACAACTCCTCAAAGCGAGAATTGATCATTAAATAATGTCCGTCCCCATCTTTGATATAAATGACGGAAGGTGAGTGTTTTAAGATACTCGTAATCTCACTGGTTCTTTTTCTGACCTGCCGTTCGAGATTCTTGGTGTAAAGCCCGAGTTCTTCTTGGGCCTGTTTTAGCGCCTCCTCAGTCTGCTTACGCTCCGTAATGTCAATCGAGACGGCCAACGATCGGACCACATTGCCATTTTCGTCCCGCTCGCCTATGGCTGAAAGCAGCGTATCAGTGATCTCCCCATTATTCCTGACAAACTGATAGGGGATGTCGCTTACAGCACCGGTCCTGAAAAATTCAGGTAAAAAGGTTTTTTCCAGCATCCGGCCGGAATCTTCCGTTAAAAACCGGCTCAATTTTTTCCCGACAACCTCTTCACGATTATAACCTAGAGCTTTGAGCCAATGATCGCTGACACTCACCAGTATCCCTTTATTATTGACAGAATGCAGCATGGCCGGTGCATTATGGTATATCAAACGGTATCGTTCCTCGCTCTTCCGTAAGGCATTTTCAGCCGCCCTTCGTTGTAAGATATCATGGCTGGCCTTGCGATAAAGGAAGAAAACGGATACCCCGATCAAAATACACAGCATCAGAATAATGGGTCCGGATATGCCGATCAGTGGGCCGAAAACTCTTTTTGATATGGCACTGAAGCTGTGAAGATAATAGACTTTCCACTCCGGATAATTATCCATTTCCTGTCGATGTACGAGGTATTCATTTCCTAAGCGGTCTGAAGCGGAACCATTGTCATTAATATCCAGACCGGACCATGTCCAAGGCCCCTCCCCGAATTGTCTGGATTTTAATATTTCAGATTTGTCCATAGGAGACAGTTTACGTAGAGACTGGTAAAGCCATTCTTTACGATTGGAAATGAAGATGATACCTTGTGGATCGGTTACCAGGATGAACTCGTAGGGGGAAAGATTAAGTTCTTTTTCAATAAGCTCAATGGATGCTTTGATGACAACGAGTCCGATGGGAACGTCTTCACCTTTTTCGAAAATCGGAAAACTGTGATACACGCCCCGCTTTTTTGATGTGACGCCCAAGGCCAAATATGTCGCTGGAGCACTGTGGATGGCCTGTTGAAAATAGGGCCTAAAGGCAAAATTCTTCCCGAGAAAGCTATCAGGAGCGTCTCTATTACTGGAGGCAATGGTCGTTCCTTCATAGTTCATGAGATAACAGACGTCCACCTCCAGTGCTTCCTTGTAAAGATCCAAAATAGTGTTGGCCCGGCGTTGGTTTTCATCACCCGGTCGTATCAGCATCTCGAGAAGATCTTCCATTCCGGCGAGAGCAATGACAGGTTTAATGTTCTCCGACAGATATGCTGAGAGGTTTTTCTTTATCAGATCGAGGTTTGCTGAGGATTGTCGATTCGCTTCCCTAAAAGCCGCTTCCTTGAGAGAGGAGTAGTAGAGGTATCCGCCTGTAGATGCTGACAGAAATACCAGTAAAGATAAGACTAAAAGAATAGTGCGAAGTTTCATTATTTAATACGTTTAGATCATCTCCGAAAGAGTTAGTTGATATTTAAAGCCATAAAGACTCAAGTAATTATTGAACCGAGTGAAATCGCTGTCCAAAGGGCTCAAGGGTTCAAGGATTCGAGGGGTTAAGCTTTTACTAAAAAGAACCGCAGAATATCGAACAAGGAATTGAACCCGCCCAAAAGATAGGCGGGTAAATATCGAAGGAGAAAAAAACTTCATAATTCGACATTCCTTGTTCGAAATTCGATATTTATCCGCCGTTCGTGTGGCGGATTCGTTTTTAAATCCACTTGAATCCTGGAACCCTCGAATCCAGCCAGCCTTTTTTATGGCGGGCCGCCCCTCTTCTCCCAATTTGTTGGGAGAAGAGTAATCTGTATTAATTCATAGTTATTTATTGGCAAAACAAGAAGGCGTAATGATTACATAGTGTTACAAACAATTTAACCATCATGAATCTCATCGACCAATTCATCGAAAGAAAGAATCCAACTAAGATGGATCATAACAAAAATTATAAAACTTTAGAATGATTCTTGTCCAGAATTTTCAAATTTGATATTATCCAGATCACTGTGGGCAGTCTTATGCTCAATAGAAAATTAAGGGCCCAATCAGGGAGGGCCTTTTAAAATACCCCTAATTGAGGATTTGTGATGGAAAAAATGACCAAGACACAAAAAAAAGTGTTAGCGACATTATTGTTTATCGCACTTATTATTGCAGCTGTCATAAAATTTTTTGAGAATGTAGGTTTACTCCCTTTGATCATTCTTATCGTTGCATGTGCCGGCGCTGTTTTTCTTTATAGGGCCATCAAAAAGAAAAAGAGATTAAGATATCTGGAGCAGAAATATGTTAACAAAAAGAAAGTTGAAAAAATAATCAACAGAGAAATTTGGCAAGGTGAGACGGCGGATCAATTGATTGACTCTATTGGCAATCCGGAAGTTGTCGATGATAAAAATTTTAAAACTCAAAAGAAGGCAGTTTGGAAGTATGGTCGTCGGGGATCAAAAGGTTACAATTTAATTGTGAACCTGGAAAAGGGCATCGTTGTTAATTGGGAGGGGAAGGTCTAGGTCCTTTTATTCAGGGATTGGCTTTTTGAATAAAAGGTCTAGTACCCTTTTAATATGGAAAAAGCATTTTATTAAAAGGGTAGGTACCTTTTATTCAGGGATGGGCTTTTGAATAAAAGGTTTAGGTCCTTTTATTCAGGGATGGGCTTTTGAATAAAAGGTTTAGGTCCTTTTATTCTTTGATGGGCTTTTTGAATAAAAGGGTAATACCTTTTAATATGGAGGAGGTTTTTATTAGTTTGATCTAAACCCACCGCTTCTAGCGGTGGACCCAGAAAGGTTCTACCGTTCCGGCGAGAATAAAATACTCGTTAGCGCCAGATTAAAGCATTTTTTTGAACGTCCAACATCGAACATTGAACATTGAACATCGAATGATGGACTCGCTTCGCTCGTCCATTTTATAAAAAATTTTAGCATGCCTTATTCAAAATTCGACGTTGGACGTTGGATGTTCGACGTTCCTATTCTTTTCGTTTTAACAGCGGCGTCCTTGATATAGATTAGTAATCTTGATAATCGCATTGTTTTCAGACCCCTTCGAGGGGTCTTCCTGAGGCCTCCCGCTCTGCGGGAGGAGACTCACTCTTTAAAATCGGCCGCCTTGCGCCTTGTA
>JAQYVK010000614.1 GCA_030145585.1 Desulfatiglandales bacterium
GCGGTGGCCCCCGGGGCCATGATGTATCCTCCGTCTTTTCCAACCGTCTCGATAAGAGTCTTGCAGTAAGCTTTGACTTCGTCCGGTGTGCCTGTGACAAGCAGTGAGGTCGGGACGTTGCCCATGATACAGGCATTGTCACCGAGGACTTCCTTGGCTCGGCCCATGTCTGTCTGATCAAAATGCCAAATCACTTTGCCTCTCGGCAGGTTTTTAATGATCTCCAGCCGGGAATTATAACCGCCTTCCGCGAATAACAACGGCACCAGACCTTCCTCGATCTGACCGATAAGTACCCTTCGTAAATAAGGCCAATAGAAGGTATGAAATTGCTCTTCCGACATGAAACCATCCGCACCTCTATGGAGGGGGGTGAATATTACTGGAACACCTGTATTATCGGCCCACGCGGAGGCTCGTTTAATGGCTGCCGGAACGGCGTTCTCCATATATTCAATGAGCTTTTCCGGCTGTTTAAACATGTCCAATATGGTTCCTTTTGTTCCCCGCAGGCCTGCACCGATACTGTCAAGAGGTGCGGAGTTGACGAATCCCACGTAAAAATAGGGGAGTCCTGACTCTAACGTTTGACGATCGATGCTTGAAATCACTTTTCGCCAGGCTTCCTCCTCTTTCCCCGCTTCCCCAAGGGCCTTAAAGGCGGCCTGAACCTCCGGCTCTGCAAAAGCGGCGAGCCCCCCGGAAATACGGCCGGTAGAACTCAAAGGTGGAAGTTTCCTCAAGGGTTCGGCAGCGCCATAGACACGGGGCAGATAGGTCCTCAAGTTGAAATCGGAGGGGTCCTGCATAAAAGCATCCCATTCATCCCCTTTAAGATACTCTGCCTCTACGTATTGGGTCGAGTAATCATCTGTGAGGTCGTGTCCGGCCCACTTGTACATTTTGGAGTCCAATATGTCTAGGGCCCTTCCACACCTGACGGCTCCTGCACTGGGGAGGACGTCATGTTTAAAATCATTGATATACTTTCGCCAAGCCCTAACAACTTTTTCAGAGTCATACATCACCTCTTTTATTGTATACCCTGAGTATCGGGCTGGGATATGCCCTGCATTGGCAAAAACAGGAACCCTATCCGGCTCATTCAAGGTAATCGCATCAATGAATCTGGTGACTTTTTTCTTATACCATCCCTCCGCTTCCGGACTATTGAAATTCACCCCCTCGGGTGAAAGCCACCGATTAAACCTTTTTTCCCTCTTTTCTTCCGGAGACAATTCAGACCATTCCCTTCCCATGTATCACCTCTCTGATTTTTAGCATTTCACCCTTATGTATTTCGGGTTGTTTCATAAACTTAAATATGTTAGACAATTATTGTTTTTTTATCGTAGACGGCATGAATAATATGCCAATTCGATCTGATATGGCAAGCCAACTTTTTTCTGAGGGAGGGAAATATGGATCTCTATGAAGCTATAGAAAAGAGGAGAACAATCAGAATTTTTCAAGAACCTGCCACAGAGGAACAGTTGAGAAAGATCCTCCTTTCCGGGTCCAAAGCCCCTTCTGCGATCAACAGTCAACCTTGGGAATTCATCATCGTTGAAGATCAATCCATCATAGCTCAGCTCGCAGACATAAAACACAAGGTTACTCTGAGCATGCCGACAAAGACTGAAGAGGATCGGGAAAAGGTCGAAAAAAGAGCTGCTGCTCAGAAGGCATCCTTCAATAATGCCTCCATTGTGACCGTTTGCGGTAAGGTTGGGGGCGCGAAAAGCGTTTGGCTCGCTATTGAAAACATTTCCCTTGCAGCCGTCGCCGAAGGACTGGGTAGCGGGATCGTGCTCTATCCTAAGGATGAAATGGATAAGATCGGAGAACTCCTTGGGCTTCCTTCCGGCTACGAGCCGGCCGCCGTCTTAAAAATCGGGGTACCGGGAGAAAAAGGTCATTCCAGGGATAAGAACCCTTATTCCCCGAGGAGACCGGACTTCAGCTGGCTCCATAAAGATAGGTTTCGGGCAAAATAATAGGAGAACCACTTTCACCAGATAATTATGCCCTCTCAGCGTAGCTGTATTGCTACGATTTCAGAGGAGCCCCCTGTTCTCATAGGGGGGCCCCATGTCCCCACCCCGCTCGTTACATAGACCTGGAATCCACCGTCCTTGTGTAAACCGTAATCATACCCTTTGTATATGGCTCGGGTAAGCCACCCAAAAGGGAAGAGCTGGCCCTGGTGTGTGTGTCCGGAGAGCTGAAGATCAATGCTCACTTCCTTTGCCAGACCCATGGTCGTGTCAGGGTACCAATAGGTCTTCGTTTGCTGACTCCCCCTGTCTGTGTTACTCTCCGCGATATTTGTGGGTGTGTGGTACAACAGGATATTCGGCTTACCCGCATCGAACGATCCGGACTGGGTCAATAGGCGGCGGACGCTGTTCTCGCGGTCATGCTCCGGGAAACTGACTCCTACGATTTGAAGACCGTCCAACTCAACGATTTCATCGTCCAGGACCCTGATATCGGTTTCCTTGAGAACCGAAAGAGGCTCCTTAAGTCCCAGGTAACCTTCATGGTTCCCGGTTACAAAAAAGATCCCTTCCGATGCCTTAAGGGCCTTAAGGGGTTCTACGAATGAAAAAAGGTCGCCGCCCATGCCGTCAAAAAGGTCACCCGTAATGAGTATGAGATCAGGGTCTACACTGTTTACCTTATCAGCGACCCGTTGCATAAATCCCGTTCTGTTGATCGTACCAAGATGCAGATCCGAAAGGTGAATGACCGTTTTGTTCCGCCAATGATCCGGCAGACCTTTGATTTCCACCTCGACACGTTTCAATACCGGGTTGTGCGCTCGCCACAGACCGTAGATGGAAATCGCCGCTGCAACCATGAAGACCACGACTGCGATCATCCGCATATCGGGCACCGAACCGACCAATTTCCCAACACCTAGAACCAACCAAATAACTACAAGGGCCATCAAGAGATGAAGGAACAGACCCAACCAAAGGCAGGAAATGTAATAGAGTAGACTGGAGATGATATTTACATGGAAACGCAAGAGGAACGCGGATAAGAAAAAACTAATGGCCAGAAAACCCATAATCCCCAAGATGGTTTTTCGGGCGCCAGGCCCGGAGATCTCAAAAAAACGAATAATCGATGAATAGAGCAGGTAATGGGAACCAAACAGCAAGAAAAGAAAAACGGCCAAAAAACCGGCAAATTTAATGATATTCATCATTTCTGGAGGATTCTCCTATAAAGAATGGCATCGAGGTCTTTGTTCATTAAAAGATCGGGGTTTTGCATTGACTTATTCTTTTTCCATTTGTGCCAGTTCTGCAAATGCCTGAAACCGGCGGGCCTCTTCCTCATTTCCCAATGCGGCGTAAATTCGGCTGACTCTCTCATAGTAAAATTGTGAATTCTCCGAATCTTCCTGGGCCAGAGAAAGATAAATCTCCAGGATTGAGAGAGAACGTTGGCCCGAGTCAAAGCTGAGGTCTGCGAATTTTCGCTTAATGAAAGGATCGATGGGAGTATGGCAACTGCTGCATTGACTCAAGATATCGGCATATAATTTCCGAGCCTCTTCAAAGTCTCCTAATACCTCGAATGTCCGGGCAAGTGCCTTTGCGACAGATTCGTTCCAGCCGTAGTTTTTCAGGAAACCCTGATAGAAGGTTATGGCTTCGGAATATTTCTCAGCTTGAAACAAGGTTTCGCCACGAAGGAGAAAACAGGCCACAGAGTCCTTGAGCTCATCAGGACAACTGTCAAGAAGGTCTACAGCATTATCAAAGGCCTTCATTTCCCATAAAACTTCGCAGAGCACCTGATAGCCAGGCAAAGCATCCGGTTGATATTGGAGAAATGATTCCAGTAATCGGCGCGCTTCATCCAATTGCCCCAAATTCAAGTAGGCCGTGGCCAGTTCAAGTGGAATGAAAGAATCCGGAGCAGGGTTTTCATTCATGGCGCGTGATAGCTCATCGGCTGCAAAGACAAAATCTCCCCGGTTAAGCGCCAGATATCCGGATTTGAAGGGATCTCCATAAGAAATATAGGCCCGTTGCACTTTTTCGGGTAAGGTGCCGCAAAGGGCCATAAAGGCTTCATCGTCCTTCTCAGGAATAGACATTTCATCGTTGACCTGGAGTGATAACCCTGGTTTGGGCATGTCAACTTGAATGGCCTCAGCTGTCAGGCTATTCATTTTCTGCAAAAGTTTCTGGATATCTGATACTAATGTCCGGTCCCGGGACAAATCCATGGCCAATTCTAACAATTCTCGCGACTCATTGAAATGCTCCGCCTCCATGAGGTCTTCGCCGGTCTGTTTGTGTTCGAGTGCCAAGCTCTCTTTCGATTTACGAAGTTTTTCCTCTAGCCTTGCCTCTACCTCGTTAGAACCGTCCGAGGGCTTTTCTAATGCGTCCAAGGCCTTCTCGTACTCAATCTTTGCCATGCCCCAAAGGGAGTTATTGAAAAACTCGTCTCCCTTCTGTTCATACTTTTCAGGGCTTTGTCCGAATAACTGTTTTAGTATTCCCATAATCGCCTACACTTTATTTTGAAGCCGAACCAGAAACCGCCCAGAGAAGGGCGGCAATAATGACAACAATATATCCAAAGCCCGGGGACCGATTATCCAAAGATGGTCACCAAACCAAAGACTTATGTATCCAACCTTCATACCCTTCAGAATGCCGGATATGGATCCATTTACCCTCCATTTTAAGAACCTGAAAGGGGACACCTTTTTCAGAAATAAATAGAATCTGGTCTTTGATAGTCGGACCGGATCTAATGTTACATTTTGACTTAATCGTAATGACTGTATACATTTTAGAAACCAAGGTTTTGAATATCCAACCGATGTCCCCTTCATAATCTTCAATTTGATACCAATTGCCCGTCTTTTGTAAAATGACAATCGGATAATATTTTTCTGCTTCGTACAAAATTTTATGGTTGGTTCCAGGCCCTGAACGAATGTTGGCCAGTGTGCCAGTAACCGCATATCTTTCAGCAGCTGAGGCGACACCTGAAACGGTAAGGATTATAATTGCAGTGATTAAACCTTCTCTTATCCGATTCCAAAAAAAGTAATTTCGAAACATAAGGGCCCCTCTCTTCATGTAAACTGTTCCCCTAGGTCGGTGAAAAAACCGAATGACCTTCTGCTCATTACGATGAAAGCAAAAGGATTTTCAAGGTTGTAGCGTTTGTCTATTTTCGTCCGCGCTTTTTTCAACCGGGATATAATTTACTTCTGTCTGGATGAGATCTGCACCACTGAAGTCTACAGTTATCTGTTTTGCTCCAAAACTTTTTGCCAAGACTTCTAGCGTCTGTACAGCGGATTTCTGAACCTCTGACTGCATCTTTTCGACCAGTTCATGGGCCATTTTAGAAGCCTGATTTTTGGCTTCTGAGATAAGCCGGTTCTTTGTTTCTTCGTTAAAACCGTCGCTCAAGGCATTGGTTATCAAGTGAGGCAATAGCCAGGGTAAAAATTTTGCGACTTGTTCATCGTAAAAGCTGATATCTTTTATATGGGATTCATAGAAACATTTTGGCATTTTTAGCCGATAATTTTCTTCGCCCATAGGCTCAATAATAAAGTCGGTGCTATGGAGGTTGTATTTGAAATCAATATCAAACTGAAAAATCATAGCCATTTTTTTGTTGGAAGCAAGCCATTGAAAATATTTTTTACCAACCTCTCCAAACCAGTGGTCCGATGCTGTAATAATCTCTTTTGTCACCACTTTAAAAACAACCAATTCACCCACAGACCGAAACTTTTCGACCGTTGAATACATTTTAACATCTTTAAGCTGTTTGGGTCTTTTCAGTTTTTTAAACCAAAGCACAATAAAAAGCACGACAGCTAAGGCAAATCCAGCGAAACCTGAAAGAATCACCGTTTCCATTTATGAGAAATCCCCCTTTTTTCCTTCATTCTTCGACTTAAACCAGACCATGGATCATCGTTCAAAATGACACTCCTGTTGTTGTCTCACAGCAGAACGTCTTTTATCGTATCTGGAGTTTTGGGATCATGCACTATGGTGTTAAAAGCGACAAGAACATTGGGTCGAATACTCAAGTTTTGAATGGCATGCCCGACACCTGGTGGAAAGGTAAAACCATAGACCTCTCCTGCGGGAATGTCTATGTCCTTGATTTCATCGTTTTGACGATACCGAACCAATGAAGGACCCACCACGGCGATCCTTTCCTCACCTTTGATATGATAATGGTTGCCTCTTATGACTCCCGGATCGCTAACCACAACATGACCGTTCTTTTGATAAGAGAAAGCATCAGCAGGGAGAGGTTCAAACACAAAACCTCTCGAATCCGAAATCACCTTCAAATTGTGATATTTAAGTGACATATCTGCAGATTCTATTTAAATCCAAATTCCGTTACTGTCAAGAATGAAAAAGAGGTTAAGTTTGCGCTTTCCGTTGTTGAAACATGAAATCTCAAGGATTTTGAAGGAACTCCGGTCTGCTGTATTCCGGGTCAGGATACGTGTAAAAGCCCTTTTGAGTCTTTATACCGAGCTCTTTCCTATCCACCATCTTTTTTAGGGCTTCCGGCGGATAATCTTTCGGGTCTTTCGTCTCGTTGTAATAGACCATCTCAATATCGTAAACCACATCGAGACCTACTCTGTCCATCATGCCGAACGGTCCCTGGGGCGTGCCATAGGATATCATCCAAGCCCGATCGATATCCTTAAAATCCACAAACCCCCCTGCCCACATGTGAAGAACCTCTCTTTTTACCGTCCTCCATACCCTGTTGAAGCAAAACCCGAGAGTCTCTTTTTTGACAGTCAGAGGGATACAACCCAGTGAGCGCACCCATGACGCGGCTGTTTCCATTGTATCGGCCGTTGTTTTGGTTCCCCCCATGACATCTGCCATGTTGACACCCATGACAAGTGAGTAGAAGTGGATATTCACACATCGTTCAGGTCGAGTGGTGGCACTTTCAATCCTCGATATAGGAATGGATGAGCTGTTGGTTGCAAGAATGGCGGGGCGGGGTGCCAGCTTATCCAGTTTTTCGAAGATCCCTCGTTTCAACGCCACATTTTCTGGGGCAGCTTCAATGACGAGATCCGCATCTTGAACCGCTGCTCCTAATTCATTATGAAAGGATACTTTATCGGCCCCTTTTTCCCATTCGTCTATAGTCAACAGGGGTTTTTTCTCGGAGAATTTGATCACCGTCTTAAAATTATCTATAGCCCTTTTATAGGATTTTTCATCAATATCGAAAGCAGCGACCTCATAGCCAAAAGAGGCCGAGAGAATGGCGATCTGAGTCCCCAGAGCTCCGGTACCAATAACCGTCATTTTTGCGATCTTATTAGCCATCATTAACTGAGTTCGCTTCACTCACAATTGGAATAATGGAATAAAGTTGAAGGCGGAAGTGGGAATGCGGAATTCGGAATTAATAAAGAGTTAAAAATTGATGCGTAACTCTCCCTTCAGCATTCCCACTTCCGCCTTCATTTCGCCTAGATCCTGCCACCACGTCTTCTGATCTCTTCTTTAAAAATAAGCTTTCCCAAATCACCTGGAATACAGATCACCGCTCGACCCCCATTTATCTTTGATATGGATCTTGTAAACTCTACAAGGACCGGGTTGTCATCGAGCATGAAAGTTTCTATTTTCATGCCCTCCGCGGTGACTTTTCTTACCTCTCCAAGGGTGAACTTGCAGGCGGTGGGGCTAATCCCAAACAGGCTGTTTGGCATTTCAACATGGAGATGGGATCCCCTGTAGTATGCGGTTGGTTGGCCGTCCGTGATAACAATAACCCGATTATTCCTGTTCCCACTTCGTTTTATAAGCTTCATGGCCAACCGAAGGCCCGCCTGGAGGTTGGTGTAGGGTTGTTGTGGATCCCAATTCACCAGAGAAAGCTCTTTTCCCTTTAATTCTCTGGCCTCTGTAGAAAAACCCACAACATGAAGTTTATCCTTCGGGAATCTTGTTCTGACATAGTGTTCAAGGGCCAAAGCGACTCTTTTGGCCGCTTCAAATCTTCCTTCCCATGACATGGACCAGGATAGATCCAATAAAACCACGGTTGTGGAGGTAATCAATTGCTCTCGTTCCCGAACATAAAAATCTTCAGGATCCAAGCTAATATTTTCTTTCACATTTTGTCTTTGGGAGACTGCCGATAAGATCGTCTTGGTGATGTCCAGATCAAAGCGATCCCCAAATTGATAAGGTCGCGAGGAATCTGGGATGATTTCTCCGGTCTGAGGCGCATTACCCCGATGTCTGCCCTGCTTGTCTCGCTTTAACTGTTCAAAAACTTTCCCGAAAGCCAATTCTGCCAGGGTGCGCATCCCCCTGGGCGTCATATCCAGACCCCCCTTGTCCATGGTTGCGATTCCCTCGTCTGAGATCATGCTTGGAAGCTGAAGGAGGATATTCATGGACCTTTCGGCCTCTTCTCCCAGCATCTCTTTCAAGTCTTCTAAACTGATCTCTGATAGCTGGCCGGATAATATCTGCTGTCGAAGGTTCTCAAGGGTCTTAAATTGGCGCATCAACTCGACGGCCTGGTCAAAGTCCAGGGATTCTTCGCCTTGGAACTTATTCGCGTATTGGGCATAAAATTCATAGAGTTCTTCAATATCATCCTGCCGCCCCTTCCAATAATCCATGGATTCTTTACTGTCTGGATTTAAAAAGTCAAACCCATCGAGACTTTTAAATTTTTCAAGGAGACCAGGTTGGAGCTCATCGTACAGGGGAGATGGCTCCCTCCTTTTTTCCATTCTGGTCATACGTTCTTCGGCGAGGAGTTGACGTAGTTCATCCATAGGCCGATCAAAGGCACCCTCAAGGTTGTATTGGGAAAAAAGATCCTCTTGCTCTTGCTCAAGTTCCTGTAGCATTTCTTCCAGCCCCATGACCCGGAAATCCATGCCAGCCAAGGGAAATCCCTCCCAAAACATCTGGGAGAGAGACATATTCGGGCTCATTCCTTTCATGATGTTTTCCATGAATTTATCGATGACTTCTCTTCGATCCAGACTGAAAGGAAGTTGGGAGCTGTCCCATTGTTTGTAGAAAATTGATTTCATTTGTATACGATTCCCTTGTCGGCCACCTCTTTGTTGAGTTTGTTGGACAAATGGAGCCCTTCCAGGATAAATTCCATAGCGGATGAAGCCTTTGGAGGATCATTGGGATCAACGAGTTTCTTTACGGCCTTCTTCATCCCCGGGATGACCTCATACCCGTCCATGTATTCCTCTGAAGGAAGGGATTTCGAGACTTCAGCGGCCACGCCATCCTTGAATGATTCTATGACGGAGGTGAGTTCTTCAGTTTGGAAGTGATCGTCAAAGACCACCTTGATGGCTCTTTTTGCAAGATTCTCTAAGATTTCATTATCACTTTTGTCTGCGACCTCGTACTCCAACTCGAGCTTACCCAAAATGGCCGGGAACGTGGATTCAATATCCGTAATTCGAGGAACGGCCTTTTCTTCGCTTAACTCCAGGCACCTCCTGAGAGCACTTCCCATAATGGCTTCATAACTCCTTATCGAGACCCGACAACTGACGCCCGATTTTTGATTGATTTCCGAACTGCTTCTGGCCTGAAATGTCATCTCCGCCAAAATTTCTTTTATGAACTCGGGGACATGTGTTTCCAACCCATTGAACGACGGGTTTCTCACCTCCTGTTCCATAATGGCAATCTCGGATTTTACTTCGGTGGGATAGTGGGTTCTCAATTGAACATCAAACCGATCTTTTAACGGCGTGATAATTCTTCCCCTACTCGTATAATCCTCCGGGTTTGCGGTCGCAACGATCAGAATATCCAGGGGGAGCCTTACGGGGAACCCCTTGATCTGGAAATCACTCTCTTCCATGATATTGAAAAATGCGACCTGAATTTTCTCCGCCAGGTCGGGCAGTTCGTTTACGGCAAAGATGCCGCGGTTTGCACGAGGGACAAGTCCAAAATGAATCGCGGATTCGTCCTCCAGGGTCCTGCCTTGAGCGATCTTTATGGGATCGACCTCTCCGATGAGGTCGGCTGTGCTCACATCAGACGTGGCCAACTTCTCTACGAGTCTCCTGTCTTTTGGGATGGTGGTTATAGGGAGATCATCACCCATTTCAGATAGTCTTTTTTTACATTCAATACATATCGGTTTGAAAGGGTCGTCATTGATGGAGCATCCGGAGACTGCCGGGATGTCATCATCTAGAAAATCGATCATGCCCCTAATAAGTCTACTTTTCCCTTGACCCCTTTCTCCCAGAAAAATAATGTTGTGCCCGCAAAGGATTGCATTAATGAGGCCCGGCATAACAGTCTCATCGTATCCTATCAATCCGGGAAACAAAGGCTCCTTTTTCTCTAATTTGTGAATGAGATTTTTTCTCATCTCCTCCCGAACGTCAGGCAAGCGAGAGAACTGTTTCTTTAATTCACCTAAAGTTTGAGGTTTCTTAATCGTCATCATATCTCCTTTGATTCGTCTATGAATAAAACGGCCGCTTCCGGATGGCGTTTCTTGTGTTGACTTGTCTCGCCGAGGATCGGAATTAAGGTCAATATTTAATTATCAGATATCACCAAGGATTTATCAATTTTTTTCTCGATTGAGCATTGTCCCCAACAGTGGAAGATTATAAAGGTATTCGATGCCCATTGGATGGAATCTATCGTAATATTAGCCTATTAAGCTAATTATTTAATACATTTTGACATGCTCTTATTCCAATAATCCCCGTCTTTAGGAATATTTATCACAACCCCTCTGATGCTCTTAAAAAAATCGTCACTCCAGCGAAAGCCGGAGTCCAAATCTCCTTTAACTGCCTAAAGTGACTGGATTCCGGCGTTCGCCGGAATGACAAAAAACTGTTTTTGACTTTTCACAAGTTGTTCGATCTTTGAAAGCAATAAAAACAAATAAAGATTGATAATGGTCATCAAGGATTGTACAGATAAAAAAAAGCCATTTGGGGAGTAAACTGTCATGAAAATCAGAGCTGCCGTGTTACGGGAATTTAATAAGCCTTTGAGTATCGAAGATTTAGAATTGGAGCCCCCTAAAGAGAAGGAGGTCCTCATAAAATATCTATACACCGGGTTTTGTCACACCGACCTTCATCAGATGCTGGGGGAGGTCAATATTGGGTTGCCACAAGTGATCGGTCATGAAACCGCAGGGGTGGTGGAAGCGGTTGGCCCTGGTGTCAAAAAGATCCATAAAGGAGATCATGTGATCTCCGACTTCATTGTTTCCTGCGGGAAATGCCCGGAGTGCCTCAAGGGCATGGGACACATGTGCTCAGGATATTTGGATGCTTTTGTCCAGGGCACCATGTTGGACGGCACATCGAGGCTCAAGGATAAAAACGGGGATATGGTCAAGCACGGCTTATATGTCTCCGGTTTTTCCACGCATGGGGTCATGCCGGAGGATGGGGTTATTCCCATTCGGAAAGACATGCCCCTGGATCAGGCCTGTCTAATGGCCTGTTGCGTACCTACCGGATGGGGCACGGTCACCAACATCGCAAACGTTCAACCTGGGGATTCAGTGGTTGTCTATGGCCTTGGGGGCGTTGGGTTGAATGTCCTTCGGGCAGCGGCATTGAGACAGGCCAATCCCCTGATCGCAGTGGATATAGAAGATGCAAGGGAGGAGATCGCCAAGGATTTCGGAGCCACCCACTTCATCAATAACGCGAAAGAGGACCCGGTTCCACGGGTCAAGGAAATTCTTGGACATGGGGCAGATATTGTGTTTGAGGCGATCGGTGATCCAGGTGCCATCATACAGGCTTACTGGTCCACGGGCAAATTGGGGAAGCTGGTTATCTCCGGGGTTACCCCACAGGACGAAACCACCAATTTACCTTTGTTCAGATTACCCGTTCATCAGTTGACCATCATGGGGGGGCTTTACGGGGGCATTAGGCCCCATACAGACATCCCGAAGTTGATCGAACTGACCATGAAAGGAGATCTCAAGCTGGACAAACTCGTCACCAAGAAATTCAGGTTGGAAGAGATCAACGATGTGGCGGAGGCGATGATAAAGCGCCAAATCACCGGACGTTGGGTATGCGAATTTGATTGAAACCCTAAAATAGGTTAGAAGCCATCGCAAAAATGCCAAATAGCCCGATTTCAGCGTCCGGCTTGAATCGTAATCCTCAAAATATTTATATATATTCCTCCGGCTACTTGAAAAAGCCTAATAGCTTTTTCATAAGAAGAAGTCCCGACCTGTGGTCGGGATTCTTCAGATCCTAGCACCGTCCCCTCCGGGGCGTAGGCCTTACGGGCCGGAGGCTTGACCTCGAACTATTTTTCTATTTTTGAGATGGCTTCTAAACAAAATCGAGAAGGGGTGACAGGTGCAAAAAACTCCTTGCACTAATTATATTAAAACCCTATGATCGCGACAAACTTAACGAATCCTGACCTTTGATTGGGGTTCCTCACCTTTGCGGAGAATAGATTATGAGTAGGAAAATTATTATCGGTTGCATCGGGCTCTTTGTGCTTGCCCTCCTTTGGGCAGGGATTTCCATCTATCCAGACTGGCTCTGGTTTGAAAATCTAAAATTTGCCCCCGTTTTCTGGACCATGTTACTCAGCAGATTTGGGTTTGGTCTCATCGTTTGGGTTTTTTTACTGATTATCATATCCGTAAACCTATTCATCGCCAAACGTCTGAGCCCTGCCGTAAAACCGGGGGAAACAGAGCCCGGGTATTTCGCTCAAATCGGGATTTCACCAAACATGTTCAATTTACTCCTCATGGCCGCCATTCTTATCGCCAGTTTTGTCATCGCTTCAAAGGGTTCAAATCAATGGGATATGGTCCTTCGCTATCTCTATCAAGAACCCTTCCAGGCCATGGACCCTATTTTTAACCGGGATATCGGGTTTTATGTGTTTTCCCTTCCCCTCTACATCTTTATCCGTAACGGTGTACTGCTTCTCTGTCTTTTTGCAGGTCTCCTCACGATTGTGTGGTATCTCAAGGATGGGGCCCTCCAAATCATCGATGAGTACGTACAGGCGGAAGGCAAACCGGTCTCTTTACCAAAAATCAAAATTTCCACGAATGCAAAGAAACATCTCCTCATCCTGGCAGGTATTATTGTTCTTCTCATCGCCTGGGGCTACTATCTGAAAATATTCGGACTCTTGTATTCCACCCAGGGAGCCGCCTTCGGTGCCAGCTATACGGACGTCCATGTCAAAGTCCTGGTCTATTGGATTCTGATCGTCCTTACCTTAGCCTTTGCCGTCATGCTCTTTTTAAGTGGTTTCAAATACAGACTGAAATGGCTCCTGATCGGTGGCGGTTCATGGGTAGGCGCCATCATCATATTAGGAGCCCTCGCGCCGGGGCTTGTTCAGCAAGTCGGGGTGAAGCCGAATGAGCTGGCCAAAGAATCGCCCTATATTGCCCACAATATTAAATATACCAGGGAAGCCTACAACCTGAATAAGATAAAAACCGTCGATTTTCAGGTCAGCGATCAACTCAGTGCAAAAGATATCGAGGCCCAGAAGGCAACGATTCAAAATATCCGGATCTGGGATGAGCGCCCTTTGCTTCAAACCTACAGGCAGATCCAGGCGATCCGTCAATATTACGATTTTAACAACATCGATGTGGATCGTTACATGATTAATAATCAGTATCGTCAGGTCATGCTGGGGGCGAGGGAGTTTGTCGGCGATCGAAATTCCCCCCAGGCAAATACGTGGGTCAACCGATATCTGACCTACACGCATGGTTACGGATTGGCTGCCAGTCTGGTCAACGAGGTTGACAGTGAGGGGTTGCCGGAACTGCTGATCAAGGACTTGCCCCCCTCTTATGTGGATGATATGAAGGTAGAGCGGCCGGAGATCTATTACGGGGAAAAAACCAATGAATATGTCCTGGTAAAGACCAAGACCGAGGAATTTGATTATCCCAAGGGGGACAAGAATGTCTACACCTCCTACCAGGGGACCGGAGGGGTCCATATCTCATCTTTCTTCAGAAGGGTCCTGTTTGCGATTGAGTTCTTGGATCGACAAATCCTATTTACCTCTGAATTGAACCCGGACAGCAGAATCCTGTTCAAA
This sequence comes from Desulfatiglandales bacterium, assembly GCA_030145585.1. GTDB lineage: Bacteria > Desulfobacterota > DSM-4660 > Desulfatiglandales > HGW-15 > JAQYVK01. Next base: position 14,157 of record JAQYVK010000614.1, read on the forward strand.
CGCCGAATCGATAAACGGGTTGAGGCGATCGCCCCTTTTCTTGAATATGACCATGACCCCTATCTGGTGGTTTCAGAAGGAAGGCTCGTTTGGATCCAAGATGCCTACACGACAACGGACATGTATCCCTATTCCAAGAGAACACTCAAGCGTTTCAAAATCAGTAGACTGAACTATATCCGAAACTCCGTCAAGATCACCATCGATGCCTACAGCGGGGCCGTTTCTTTCTATGTCACTGATGAGACCGATCCCATTATCAAGACCTATTCGAGTATCTTCCCGGAGCTTTTCAAACCCTTCGATAAAATGCCGGCCGATTTGAAAAAGCACGTCCGTTACCCTAGGGATCTCTTTGATATCCAGGCGGGCATGTACAGGACCTATCACATGGAAACCGCCCAATTATTTTATAATCAGGAAGATCTCTGGCAAATCCCGGATGAACTCTATGGGGACAGCCGACAGCCCATGAAACCTTACTACATCATTGTCAAGCTCCCGGAGGAGAACAAGGCTGAATTTCTCCTGATGCTCCCATTCACACCCTCTAAAAAAGACAACATGATTGGATGGCTGGCGGCCAGAAGTGATTTGCCCAATTATGGTAATCTCTTGGTCTACAAATTGCCCAAGGAAAAACTGGTCTACGGGCCGATGCAGATCGAAGCGAGAGTAGATCAGCAGACAGAGATATCCCGCGAATTGAGTTTATGGGGCCAGATGGGTTCCAGGGTCATCAGGGGTAACCTTTTGGTCATTCCTGTGGGTGACTCCTTCATTTATGTGGAGCCGGTCTATCTGGAAGCAAAACAGGAAGAAAAGGAAGTCCCCGCAGCAGGCACAAGAACTCAGCAGAAGCCTTTTGGACGGTCCCGAAAGCCCGCTGGCACCCCGGCCGTGGACAAGTCAAGGTCCGCCTCCTTGCCGGAACTCAAGAGGGTTATTGTGGCACACGGCAATCGCCTTGTCATGGCAGAGAACCTTGATAGTGCCCTGAGAGGCGTACTGAGCGGAAAAGTCATCTCTAAAAGACCGGGATCTGCTTCTCAGGAGCTACCCAAATCCCTGAAAGCCTCTAATCTAAGTGAAACAGCACTCGATCACTATACAAAGGCGAAAGAACAACTGCGTCAGGGAAACTGGGCCGCATTTGGGAGTGAGCTGGAGCTCTTAGAGAGGGCTTTGAAAGAAATGGCCCAAAAACCTAAGTA
>JAQYVK010000615.1 GCA_030145585.1 Desulfatiglandales bacterium
TCACTATGAACAACTGGTGGATCTACATTATCGATAAAAAAGGAAAATTCTATGTCGGCATAACCACCGATCTGCAGAACCGCATGCGTCAACACGATGTGACGAGGCCGTTATTCTTTGAAGGTCCTATGTCTAAAGCGGAAGCACTTAAAAGAGAAAGGACTCTAAAGGGCTGGAGTCGGAAAAAGAAGCTGGAACTAATTGGCAAGAGCTCCTCACAATTAAAGTAAGCTCATCCTTCTTCGATTCACGAATTTGTCCTCAGAGAAGCCGAAGGCCCCTTTTACTTTCTGGCCCTTTGCCCGCTTTTTCAGGGCATTCTTTTACTCATCACTCACTTGTTCCATTCTATAAAATTGATGAGATTTTTTCTCTCACCCTTAAGATAACGGCGTAGATTTTCTTCAAAAATGGGGAGCGCCTGGTCCGCGTAAACATCACTCATCCCTCCCACTTGAGGCGTGATCATGACATTATCCATAGACCACAACGGATGATCCTTGGGCAGGGAGGGCGTCGTAAAAATATCCAGACCCGCTCCTGCAAATTTCCTCTCCTTGAGTAGTTTGATCAACGCATCTAAGTCTACCGTCTCCCCCCTACCGACATTAATAAAAAACGCCGTAGGTTTCAGGGTTGAAAGTTCCCTTTCCCCGATCAGATTCATTGTCTCAGATGTGCTGGGAAGAATGTTGATAAAAAAGTCGACCTTACTCATCACTTCAAGAAGTCCCTCCGGTCCATAGCAATAATCTACGTCTTCGATATCTCGCTTCCAGTGGGCAATCCCATAAACGGTCATGCCAAAAGCCTTGCATTTTCGGGCGAGCTCTTTCCCAATAACACCCACGCCCAGAATGCCTACCGATTTTTTATTGAGCAGCGGCTGCGGCCAACGGTCCCAGATGCCTTTTTGCTGGTTTCGGTACATTCGCTGGTAGTTGCGGTTTAGGTTTAGCATATGAAGAAAGGCCAGTTCAGACATCTGAGGGCCGTGGATGCCCTTCGCAGAGGTCAGTAGGATATCCTTTCTCAAGGAGGGGAGTTCCACGATACGGTCCACCCCGGAGATGATACATTGAATCCACTTGACGTTTCGGGCACGCTGCATAAGTTCGTCCGAGAAGCTGATGGCCATGAGGATCTCCGCCTCTTCAATAAAGTCCCCAACATCTCCCTCATTGGTTTCCGCCTGAATAGTGAGCTCCGGGAGCTTGGGTTCAAGGACTTCTTTCATATAAGGTGCGTCAAAATGCAGAATGAGCATTTTCATGTGATTTATTTCCTCCCGTCATTTTAAATAGTAATGATTTCCTTCGGTGTATTGTGTAGACAAGGACCGGCGCCGGTCTCCGTCACCATGTAATTATCAGTGACCCCCGCCCAGACCGTTTTATGTGTGGCGGTCGGGTGAATTGTGAGATTCATTCCGGCACGGATCTTCATAGGTTCATCCTTCATAATCAGGGGTCTTTCGACGAAGTCGTACCCCTGTCCATGGGCATAGAGCCTCCTTTCAGGGAAATACCCACGTTGCTCAAGAAAGACATTATTGGCTTTAAGGAGATCCGCTGGGGCTGCCCCCGGTTTTAAGAGATCAAGGGAAACCTGCTGGGCTTCCAGAGCGACCCCGAAGGCATCCTGCAATTCCTGAGGAGGTGGACCAATCGTAAAGACCCTTCCAAGTTCCGCCCAGAGCCCTCCGGGTCCGTTGACCTCGATCAGGACTGAGACCTGATCTCCTTCTTTGATCATCCTGTTTTGAAACTGGGGAGGAAGAATGGGAACGGGTGTCCCGGGCGGACCGGATGAGAGGAGGATCACATGTCGGTCAGCCCCCTGAAGGGCGGTAGAATAGAGGATCTCCGCGGCAACCTCAAAATCCCTCAGACCCGGCCGGATGCATTTTTTCACAAGTTCCATGGATTTATCCTGAAGTGCCGCAGTACCCTTTATCAGCTCTATCTCTTCAGGGCTTTTGATCACCTTGATCTGGTCGACATCCTCTGTTGCGTCGACAAATTTGACCCCGGACAGATGCCTTTTCAAATATTCAAAAAAGCTCACGGGGATATAAGATTTTCCTACAAGACCGACGGTTGCACTAGGCTTCTCTTTTAAAACATCCACCGCCATTTCCCCATCCCATGTGCTCGTGTAGTGGGCCGAAGCGAAATAGGGGGCCGCCAGTCTTGTCTTCACTCCTCGCGCGGCCCATGCCGGTGGGCCCGGTTCAGCGGGCAAGGCCGGCCCATGTGAAATAAGGGTCATCTCTTCATCGGCCGGGAAGATCACGGTGAGGTGCTGATTGTTTCTCGCCGACAGATCCGTGAACCATTTGACATTTCCTCCAAGGAACCCCTCGTCGTTCCGTATAATGAGATAATCGAGTTTCTGCCTTCCCATCATTTCGCGGATGGCCGTCCACCGCCGTTCAAGCTCTCCTGTGGATATTCTTGATGTCAGCTTATCTTTTGGGTCTTCCATGTCCAGGTCTCCTTTTCATAAAAATTTAACTTCATTTCAGATCATATATATTTTGATTCTGAATGGCGTTTAAGCAGGGTCCTAATGAGTAAAATAACAGTTTGGGTTACAAGGAGCCAGCTCAGCACAAAAGCGCATACTAAAAATAGAACAGAGTCCCAACTATTTAATATTTTTACCATATGTGTCAACAAAATATCAGCTTCATGGACCTCTCTCATTGAAATGTGGAGAGACATGGCAGTGAGGGGGCCATTCAAGTGTCTTAAAAGACTCAATTTGCCTGGTTTCCGGCGTTATTCGGTGGTTAAGAGCGGA
>JAQYVK010000616.1 GCA_030145585.1 Desulfatiglandales bacterium
CCCTCCGCTCTTCTTTTCTCTTCATCACGTATCTCACGTCTCAGGAACTTTCCCACCTTTGATATTTACCCTTAGCAACTAATACTAGTTGCAATTTCAGCATCAATGAGTTATATTTCATTGTTTAGAGGCGGGTGAATGGGTCGAAAAGAAAAATTATTGTCAAGATTGCAGCAAAGGCCAAAGGACTTCACATGGGATGAGCTGACAAGTTTGCTAAAAAGTCTGGGATATGTGCAGAGAAAAACGGGTAAAACAGGGGATCAAGGAGGAGATTTGTCCACACCACTGCTCCCACCATCACACTGCACAAACCTCACCCCAACCGAATTGTAAAGATGTATGTGATTAATGATATTTTAGAACTCCTTAGAAGAGAGGAAATAATATGAAAGATATGATGGCATATAAGGGATACTATGGCTCAGTGCATTATAGTGATGAAGACCAGGTATTTCATGGAAAAATTGAGTTTATTCGAAGCCTCGTTAGCTATGAAGGTACGGATGTCAAAAGTTTACGAACGTCATTTGAAGAGGCTGTTGATGACTATCTAGAATTATGTGAAAAGGAGAGTAAAGAGCCAGAAACGCCCTTCAGAGGAAGTTTTAATGTTCGAACAGGATCTGATTTGCATCGAAGGGCTGTGCTATTTGCAAAATCTAAGGGGACGAATCTGAATTCAATTATTACAGATGCATTGGAGAAGTATTTATCCACCATCGAAGGCACTTAATCTGTTCGTGAATCAGATGTTCCTTAGAAACGGCCCACCTGTTACGTGCGTATTATATTTTTTGTGATTGAAAATTATCGAGGGATTAACATTTTGATATTATTATCAATTTTGAAAATGTCCATTTGCAGGAATGGGATTCACCGGCTTAAGGTCAATAATTTCAAATGGTTATAAGGAAATTTTAAGATTCTTTTTGCCTGTTTAACAAATTTGTTAAACAATCTAAAAATACTGAATAAATGTTTTTATTCTCTTTATTATCATGTACTTATCTGATGGACAAATACCAAACATTTTCGGCCGATTTTCTCGCGAAGAACGCTTATCCCAACGATGGTAGAATTGCAGATATTTTCTTTAATGGAATTCAGGTCAGATGAATTTAATTTTGATTATTTGTAATATCATCTTCGTCCAACAGCATTTTCACTTTTCGACTTCTTGCCCGCCGTTCCTATGGCGGGTTAGACATTTAGCTCTTCGACTTTTCAGTTCATAAGTGCGGCCTTCTGTAAACGATTCCTCGTAACCGAATGGCAAAATAGATAACCGAGAAAAGATAGGCGGGTACGTACAGCCACCATGCAAATGGATTGGGAAATCCGCTTCTTGTCATGTCACCGGGCATCTGTAAAATGTTCCGCCAATCCCAACAGAACGCAATAATGAGTAAAACCCCGCACCCCAATTCGATGGCCATGTCATACCATCGCCACGCGATCGTATATCCTCTATTATCAAGAGAAATGATGAGTGAACCAGTCACAATCATGGTTAGGGCTATAATAACGGGTGTGATCACAGGGCCGACCCAGGGGAGGGGGACGAAAAAAAGAAGATCCCAGGTCATCAGACTCTCAGGCCACCCCACCATGACGTATAACCAGACGTAATAAAAAATGTCCCAAATCCCGAAGGACACCATAAAGTAACAAAACTTCTGCAATCCATTTTTCCCCGCAAGGCACCCAGCGGTCACTAACATGATGATGGTCGCAATTTCTCGCCCTAATTCGATCCGGACCAAAGGATCGATAATGTGTTTGCCTTCCTCCCAGAATACGACCAAAGGAAACTTGAAGACCCCATCAAAATATATATCTCTGAGATAGACGACCACCGCACTCTCTACCCAGGCAAAGGCTATAGAAAAGAGTACAAACATGACCCATGGGCCACTCGCATCCTTTTTAAGATTCCCAAAATTGGACATTTGCGTAGACGTTCCTTTCACTATTAATCACCTCAGTGGTGACCAATAAGCCGCGTAAGTGTGACATAATAAAGCACAAATTTAGTTGAAATTCAACAGCAGACACCTTGAATCTCCTGAGGTTTAAAGATTATTATTTTCTGGACAGGCGAAATCGAATATCTCCAAAGTTGAGGGAGGGTGCAAGGGGATAAGTCTTGTTTACAGGAATTTACAGTGTTAAATATTGGTTTCATTACATCCCGATGTATAATCGGCGTCGGATATGTGTGAAAAGGAGGTGTTGAAATGCATGAAAAAAAAGATAGCAGTTCAAAGGGATCACGGGGCCGTAATTCAGATTTAATAGATATCACCATTCCATTTCGCGACGGCATGGTACACTGGCCTTCAGACTTTGCCCCTCGAATTGAACGTATCATGGATGTGGACAGAGGGGATGAAGTGACTATATCGAAACTTCAGGTGCTATCGCACACGGGCACGCACATCGATGCCCCCCTTCACTTTGTTCCCAAAGGGGGAACCATCGATGAAATGCCGTTGGACACCATGATAGGACCAGCCCGTGTCATAGAGATTAAGGATCCCGAGTCGGTCAAGCTGGAGGAACTGGCTCCCTACGATGTTCAGCGTGGTGACCGTATTTTATTTAAAACGCAGAACTCATCAAGGCTCTACAAGACGGATGAATTTTCAAAAGAATACGTATTTGTTACTTATGAAGCTGCAGAGTACCTTGTTAATAGAGGGATTGTCCTTGTCGCTCTCGATTACTTATCCGTATCCAAGTACGAAACCGAAGCTGATTGGGCTTCCGTGACCGAATACCTGACCAAATCCGACGTGCATCGGGTACATCGTATTTTCCTCGAAAATGGTATCTATATCCTGGAAGCTGTCGATTTATCCGGCGTAGAGCCTGGGGAATATGAACTGATTTGCCTGCCGATCAAGCTGGATCGGGGTGATGCGGGATTGGCCCGTGCTGTTTTAAGACCCCTCTAACCAGGGATATACAAAGAAAACGGGGTGCGAGGTGAGTGGAACGGTACATATAATGTGTGGACTTCCGGGATCAGGGAAATCCGACTACGCTAAAACGCTTGAAAAAGAAAAAGAAGCCGTTCTATTTTCCCTGGATGAATGGATGATAGCATTGCTGGGTAAAGACCATTCCATTGAACAATTCAAGAGATTTGTTTTGCCTTGTCAAGACCTCATTTGGAAAGTAAGTCTGCCTCTCCTGGATAGAAATATAGATGTGATTTTCGATTTTGCCATCTATTCTCGAAAAGGTCGTAAGTTACTCCTTGACCTAATCAAATCTTATGGCGCAGAGGCCGTCATCTATTGGTTAAATATGCCTCATAGTGCCTGCAAAGAAAGGCTTTCCGACCGCAATAGATTAACAGGTTCTTCTGACTTTTCGGTTACAGAGGAGAGATTTGATGAATTGGCAAACCGCTTTGACCCGCCTAGTGAAGAAGAAGGTGTTCAAGTCATTTTCATCGAGAACACATAGCCTATGAATTTATTATGTTTTTAATACCCCATCGCTTGCGGCGGGGTATCCGCTAGTTCCCTCTCCTTGGGGAGAGGGGGACAAAGGTAATATTTTTCCTTTCATACCCAGCCCACTTGCAGCGAATCGTCATTCCGGCTAATCCGCCAAAGGCGGATAAAAGTCGGAATCCAGAATTTAAAATGGATGCCGGATCAAGTCCGGCATGACAGCTGATACCCCGCTGCTCTGCGGCGGGGTAGTTCATTAGTGAGCAAAAGGTAAAGCACACGCAGATGAGTGAAGTAATATAATATTTCGAGACCGTAGATATGGCCAAAGCCAAGGAGGTTCTCGGGGACAATGTCTGCACTGCCGGAAATCTCCCAACAACCTGAGCCAGTAGCAGGGTTCTCAACTTTTTCAAGTTCAAGAAGGAGTTAATATCCCTTTTCTTATAGCGTTCAGGTTTTAGAATATCAGGAATCAATTTGACTGGAGCGTTTTGAACCCATCTCTGAATAAGTTCTACCCTTTCTTAATGCAGAAATAAATTCCTTTATTTCTGCATTTGATCTAAGTTTATCTTTATCGAAAAAATCTTCGTGCACCATCTCTTCCCGATTTCTTACCATACGTGGTTTTGGTTTTGATGCCGGATAACCCACCACAAACATATCATAGATCACAAATTCATCGGGTATCCCCAGAAGATCCCTTATCAAACATTGTACATACCACATACGAACGGCGCTGACCCATTGTGACCCCAGGCCAAGAACGCCGGCGGCCAACTGCATGTATAGAAACGCATTCGCAAGACTGGATTCGAGGATCTCCTCTGAGATCTCAGCAGCGGTATAACGGGGATAAGCCTCTATTGTCCTTCTGTCACCACAAAGAATAATAAAGACGGGTGCATCCTCATAACCGATTTTGTCCACTGGGCCAGTTAAGGATGGGAACCTGAGGGCGGGTTCCCGAGTATGCTCTAATTTGTAATAGATCGAAATGAAATCTTTAACAAACTGTGATATTTTTTGCCGAAGATCCTTTTTTTTCACAACAATGAACTCCCACGGTTGCGAGTTGGCTCCTGATGGCGCCCAACGAGCCATATCAATGATCTTTTTTACATAATCATCCGGAATAGAGTCCGGTTTAAATCTGCGGCAGCTTCTTCTTTCTTTTGCAATAGAAAGTAAATTCTCATAATCCATCATCGCCACATGCCTCCTATTAAAAAGTGAACAATTATATCCAATTCCTCTCAACACAAATCGTAAGTGAGATTAAAAGTTAGTGCAAACTATTTGCATCAACCCCCTCATCTGGTGTATATTGTCACAATTGGGGATTTTTTCTAAACAATGACAAAATGTTAAAGTCAAAACGCGTTTCAAAAAAACATAAACCTAAACAAAAACATTTGATTGGTACGTTGGGTGAAAAGAGCCTTCACTCGGCATTGAAGAAATGGTACGCACGACCTAAAGACAGGATGGAGGTTGAGGTGGATGGTTTTCACATAGACCTCATCCGCCGTAAACTCCTCATCGAAATCCAGACCACCAATTTTTCTTCTCTGAGACGCAAACTAATGACCTTAATAGAGAAACATCCTGTGCGATTGGTCTTTCCGATTGCCCAGGAAAAGTGGATTGTCCGAATGGCAAAGGACGAGAAAACCCGTCTCGGCAGAAGGAAGTCGCCCAAGAAGGGGAATGTTTTTCATCTCTTCGATGAACTGGTGTACATCCCGGGGCTCATCACGCATCCTAATTTTTCTTTAGAGACCCTTCTCATACAAGAAGAGGAAGTGCGTTGTGACGATGGTACAGGCAGTTGGCGACGCAAGGGATTGCGCATTGCGGACCATTGCTTGATCGACGTCCTGAGTCAGCGCACCTTCAGGGATCCCTCAGATTTTTTGGCCCTCATTCCCCCCGGCCTTTCTGAACCCTATTCGACCAAAGACCTTGCAAACAGTATTATGCAGCCACGTCGGGTTGCTCAGCAAATGGCCTATTGTCTTCGTCACATGGGAGCAATAGATGTCGTAGGGAAGAACGGAAACTCCCTCCTTTATTCAGTCTCAAACAGTCAATGATCTCTCCATAGGATGAACCAATCTTTGCTATGAGGTCTCGCGGTTTAATTATAACCACCCGCTTCGCTCGAGACGCAGAGTTAGTAGAGAGGACGTCTCTTTCCATCGCTGCTGAGACACCAGCGATGGAAAGCCACTCAGCAGCTGACGCTGCAATTTGAAGTGCGAAGGCACTGATAAATCTTACAACCATGCAAAGGCAGAAGTCTACAGCCCCGCAGGGTTATGTCATTTTGCTTTTTTTAAATCTCAACAAAAAGCAAAATAAAAAAATATCTCTGTGCCCTCCCTCCGGGGCGTAGGCCCCACGGGCCGGAGGCTGAGGCTCTGTGGTGAAATATTTTTTAAAAGAATAATCTTGGTCCATTAGGCGTATAATTGACTAATAATGCTATTGGTCGGTGACAGGAGGTTTCTCTCGAAAAGGACGATTTGATTGATATAACCTTATCCGACCATTGATATCTGTGGCCAAGAGTTCAAATCCCTTTGATTGTGCCAGGTCGGCCGCTTCCCGGGCCGTCTGCCGCGCCTCTTCGAATCGACCCGTTTCTGCGTAGGCCGCCGCCAGAGTATCCAACAGGGCCGGATCGCTGCGTCCGCTTATGTCGCAGATACGCTCTGCCAGCTTGACGGCCTTCTCCCCATTGCGAAACTTTGGATCGCCATGGGCCGAATAGATCCAGGCCAGATTATTGGAAGCATCGAGATAGTAAGGCTTTAATCTCAATGTCTCTGAGTAGTGCCTTATGGCCTCTTCGGTCCGGCCCAGCTTGGAAAGGAAAAGGGCCAGGTCGTAGTTCGCATCTGCATTGAGCGGGTCAGATTGCAATGCCTCTTTAAAGTATTGGAGAGCATCATTAGTCTTACCCAAATTAGAATGAAGGACCCCCAATTGGATGTACAATGGGGCCTTATCATCTGCGATAGGAAGTCTCCGTCGCACTGATTCAATTTGCGCCACAGTGCAAACCTCTAGTAATTCTTCGTCACCGACGAGGGAAAAATCTGTCACGATGTTGTTTGTGCAAAAATCCTTTATGATACTTTTAAGACGCGCCCTTTGTGAATCGGAGGCCCTGGAAAGGTCAACGGGGTTTTGGAAAGCCATTTCAGGTCTGATCAAACTCAGGATGAAGGCGGTAAAATCTATTAGTAGATCGACGTCTTTGGCATTTTTCCAGATAATATCTAAAGTCTCCTTCTTCAACCATCGGTTTGCGTTGAGCCTTTCTCTGATCATGGGATCATTCGTATGGAGCAGTTTGGGTGCCGAAAATTCCAACCACGGCTTCGCATCCGAATTGACAGGCCCATCGCCAAAGAGCCTTTGAAGATCTTCACTCACAATGAGAGGATAAAGTACACGGGGATCGTTAAGCACCACATTCTTCGATTGCCGGGCAAAGCGAACAGAGTTTGTCGCTACATGCTCCTTGAATCCCGCGTTGCCTTTAAATCCCAACAGAAGAAAATCAGGCCCGAGGCTTGAAGGGTTTGTCCGCAT
>JAQYVK010000617.1 GCA_030145585.1 Desulfatiglandales bacterium
CCGTATCCCATGATGTCGTCCGCTTTGAGAAGGGGCCAGTCAAAAAGAGACGTTCGTTTAATGATGCCGCGCACAACGGTGTGTAATAATCCTGAAGGCTTGTTGTAAGAGCAGGCTCTGATGCAATTGGTACATCCTGTGGTGCCGCTCTTGTACCACCACGAGAGACATCTCTCCACGTGAACCGGCCACTTCAAAAGACCCGGGTTGGTGGAGATGTCTACGGGTTGGTCGGTACGATCCCCCTTTAAAAGGGCGTTGCCGGGGCAGTGATCAGCACATTTTCCACAGATTTCACAAAAATGCTGGACGCCTAAATCGATGGGCTCGTCCGGCTCTAACGGCAAGTCGGTAAACACTTTGGAGAGGCGGACTCTTGGCCCATATTTCTCCGTGAGCAACATACCATTTCGTCCAAGCTCGCCGAGACCCGCATCCACCGCCATGGGGATGGTCAGACCCATGTCGTTACCACTCGGAATGGCACTGTATCCCAGGTTCCGAATGAATTCCGCCACATGGAAAGCAGTAAAGGCCATCTGTGAATAACCCAGGTCTATGGCAGGGCATACGGCCGGGGAGCGTTGAACATCGAAGTAATCCATCTCGAAGGCCATGACCACGACGTGCTTGTATCCCTCAGGCAATTCCACGGGATCACCCACTTCATGAGTCTCGGCCAGCTTGGCATTGTGATCACCCCAGTGGGAATATAGCCAGAGAGGGTTGAGTTCGCAAATACCCACAAGACTTGCCCCAAACCATTTACCCACCTTTTTCATCTTCTCGGTCATTCTGACCGGGTCAATGTCTGTTATCTTCTTGTCTTCCGGGATGTTCCAACGCCGATCAAAGCCCGTCCTGCTGTAAACCTTCTTGCGTATCAAGGTATCCGTGGCCCGACCCGCACAGGTCAACGCGTAGTCCTCGTGCGTGAATCCGGGATTGTTTTTCCCCAGATTCTTCTTGAGGCCCTGCTCGAGCCCCTGTCTGGGCCCGGTGATTTCCTCGCGGTCCGCTCTGGAATATCCCGTGTTGCGTTCATTAAACCGCTCTAGGGATCCAGTGATATACTTTTTATATGTGGGCTCTCTATGTGTCTTTGCCATTTTTTCTGTATCCCCTTTTTGAGACTTAAGCGGAATTCCCAGTTAATTACTATGCTTTAGGATAGCAACCGCTTACTGCCAGGTCAATCTCAAAAAGGAGCCTAATTTTGGGCTTTTACACACAATATCTTCTATTTGGTTCTTCTCCCAATTAATTGGGAGAAAGGGGTCGGCCCGCCACAAAAACGGCGGGCTGGATTCGAGGGGTTCAGGATTCAAGTGACATTACCCCGCCACAAGACGGCGGGCAAGAACTAAATATCGAGGGAAACTTCATCATTCGAAATTCCTTGTTCGATATCCGATATTTATCCGCCGTTCGTGTGGCGGATTCTTTTTTATTTCACTTGACCCCTCGAATCCTCGAGCCCTTTGAACTATGATTTCACTCCATTTTGTTGATAATTGAGCCCTAATGGCCTCACTATCGACCAACTTCTTGGCTATGATTCTTTATTTAATCTCTACGACACCATTTGTGCCGTCGATACGAATGATGTCCCCGTCCTTGATCGTGGTTGTTGCGACCCACGTTCCCACGACTGCCGGAATACCATATTCTCTTGCTGTAATGGCCGCATGGGTCAGCATCCCGCCACTGTCTGTGACCACCCCCTTGATCTTTGGAAAGATGGGGGTCCATGCCGTTGATGTATATGGGCATACCAGGATGTCTCCTGCTTTGAGTCTTGGGAACTCCTTATGATCGGTGACGACGCGGGCCGCTCCCTCGACGACACCGGGGGCACCGGGGAATCCTTTGATCTTCTTCCCAACCTCCACCGTCTCACCCGCCATCTCTTTGCGCGCCTTGTCAATGACAAAGTCGGTCAATCCAAAGACCTTTATGGCAATGGGGTCATCCACCTTGTCGGGAAGGACGCCCAAAAAGGGGTCTCCTTTCTCTTCTTCGGCTTGCTTACTCCGCGCCTTTCTTTGCGCTACAAGGGGTTTAAAGAGATGAGAGAAGGGGTATCCTGCCACATCAGGGGCATCTTCACAGCTATCCAATCCCTCTAATATCTCATCGTAAGTCAAGTAGAAGACATCCTCCGGCTCTTCCAAAATCCCCAATTTTGCAAATCGTCTCCCTGCCTCTATAGCCGAATAGTGAAGGCTGGCCCAGCACATCTGTTCAAAAAAGAACCAGTGGTCCTCGTTGAAGGCGTAGGCGTTCTGCCACTGGGGAAGGCCCTGCTCAAATGCCTCCTTATCCTCGGGTTTAAGCTTGTTTCTGAATTCTTGAACGGCCTCCTCTCTTAGCTTGATCGTGTTTTCATGCTCTTCTTCAAAGTCCCATCCACCTTTTATCCGGGGCATTATGTTCCGAATATTCTCGGTCACCACACCGGGGTCTTCATACCAGGTGGGGAAGTTGGCATCCAGGACAGCGGCCGTACTCCGGTGTCCGAATTCATCAAGATATTGCAGGACCTCCTTCCACCACGCTTGCCCCTCAGCGGATTCTTGAACCTTTTTCATAACCGCCTCGATGGGCTCATCACCCTCAAGCAATGCCATGACTTCCGGTTTTGCCAACGCGGACTTTGACAACTGGAACTGTCCCCTGTCCGTGGCCAGCCCCTTGGTTTCGAATCCCTTGAGCATCTTCGTGTAATCTTTCTCCTCTACACCATACTTCATGGCAAACTCTTCGCCTCCCATGTAGACGGTATCCGCCACATACATGGTGTTGAAATGGAGGTGAAAGCACCTCAAGTTGGCCCGTTGACCTTTTCTTAGATGATCCGCCAGCTCCCCGTAGGTCAATTTGCTCACATCGGCCTTTGCCAGGGGGACGGTAAGCTCTTCCCCTTCCTTCATGGCGCCGCCGTAATAGGTGTCCCAGCTTCCTATGCTGTTCTGAATATAAGGCCCAAACTCTTCTGCCCGTTTTCCTATCTCCTGAGGATCTGTGATGGGCACGAACCCGAGATAGACGCGCCCATTGTGTGTCTTCACGAGCGCACCCCGGCTGGGGGGAAGCTGGGTCTCCTCGGCGGCAAGGGCGAATCCCCACATATGGGCCCGCTGGATGGTGCTCATCCCGAAAGGGCTGATGGGATAGGGATTGTGCAGATCATCCCTAAACCAGAAAATATTCTCATCTCCAAACCCGAGTCTCATTCCTCTCAGGACATCAGGCTCCTCCTTTTCCGGCATCACTTTCTCTACCATCTTTTGTCTCCTTTCAGAGTTGTCTCAACAGAGATCACTATCTCAACCGAGATTACTATCTCAACCGAGATTACTATCTCAACCGAGATTACTATCTCAACCGAGATTACTATCTCAACCGAGATTACTCCAGCTTAAATAATTTCATGGCATTCGTTGAGAAGACTTTCTCCTTCTCTTCTTTAGAAAATCCCACCTTGTCCAACGTCTCGAGATTCCCCTCCACTGTTCCGGAAGCCCTGTGGGGATAGTCGGTGCCAAACAGCAGGTGATCTATGCCCATGTATTCAAGGGCACACTTTATGGCGGGGACGTGCATGGAGAGGGTATCGACGTACACATTCATTCTGTAGGCCTCGGAAGGCGGAAGCGTACAGTCGACACAAATCTCTTTGGAGTAGCGTTTGAAAGCCGTATCTATGCGACCCATCATATAGGGTATCATCCCTCCAAGATGGGAGTGGATGACCTTCAAACCGGGCAGTTTCTCAAACATGCCTTGGAACAGCATAACCGTGAGCGCCATGGTGGTGTCCATGGTGAAGCCGTAGAGCTGAAGGGGCAGTCCTACCTTTTGCATGGCGCCCATTGTGAGTGGCTGGAAAGCAGGATGGATCTTGACCGGCACACCATACTCGGCGGCCTTTTCAAAAACCGGGTAGAATTTCGGTTCTGTTACGAGCTCCCCCTCGACACTGGAGTACATCTGGAATCCTCTCGCCCCAAGCTCTGTGTAGGCCCGCTCCATTTCTTTCAGGGCTTCATCAATATCACCGGGAGGCAATGTGGCCAAGAAATAGAACCGTCCTTTGTATGCCTCGCAGGCTTCTGCAAAGATGTCGTTGATCTTCTTGGACCACTCAATGCTCTCTTTGGCAGCGAGTTCTGCCACACCAGGACAGGTATGCGACAGGATCTGAATATCGATACCCGCCTCGTCCAGATCCGCCACTCTCGCCTTTAGGTCAAAATCACCGGGCTTGTCCACATGGCTGGGCGTTGAGGTGCCGATCTTTGCCACACCGGATGTGGGAGTCTGCCACTCAAACTGGGGCGCCTCGGTCCTCTGGGCCAGGTAGTCCAGCCAGGGTTTCGAGTAGAAATGGTTGTGTATGTCAATCACTTTCATGCCGTCTCTCATCTAAGCCTCCATTCTTTGTAAAGTTTTGTCACGGTCATGTAGAGGATTATTACCTCTGAACCTGGTTAAAATGTCCCTCAAGATTCTTTTTTTAATTTTTCTTCAATATCCTTCTTCAGGACTTTTTTGTCCGCTTTGCCTGCTGCGGTCAGGGGGATCTCATCGACCAATTCAATCCGTCCCGGATAAAGGATCTTTGAAGCCTCCATTTCTTTCATAAACGCCAAAATATCTTCATCACCAATCGATGTTCCCTCCACCGGTTTAATATAGGCACATACCTGTTCACCAAGATCCGGGTCGGGCATGCCCACGGCTGCAACATATTCCACGTTGGGATGAGATGAAATCAAATCCTCCACATCCCTGGCGGCAATGTTTTCTCCACCCCGAATAATGATGTCCTTTATTCTCCCGGTGATACGCACAATGCCTCTTTCATCGATGACTGCCAGATCTCCGGTTCGGAAATAACCATCCGGTGTAAAAGACTCCTGGTTTGCCTGCGGGTTTTTTAAATATCCGGTAAAGATGCCGGGCCCTTTGGCGGCCAATTCTCCCTCGACCCCGGGGGAAGTCGGTTTTCCATCCTGGTCCAGGGTCCTAAAATCGTCGTAAGGGCAGACGGGACGTCCAATGGTCTCACACCTTATTTTTACTGTGTCTCCCGGACGGGTTTGGGAGCAAGGCCCCTCCACCATGCCGAAGGCGTTGTAGTAGAAGGCACCGATCTTTTCTTCTGTAGCCCGGACAAGTTCAGGCGGGCTGTTGGCGGCTCCCACATAGATCTTTTTGAACGTGCTCATGTCATAGTCACCAAGATTCTCGAAATTGACAATCCGGCTGATGAGCGTCGGGACCAAACCTGTACAGGTAATTTTCTCCTCCTGAACGATCTGGCAGAAATCAGCCGGGTAGGTGGAATCCAGCATGACCATTTTGGCCCCATGGAAGACCGATCCTGTCACCGTTACCAGAAGGGCAAGATTGTGTCCTACAGTTGTTGCAATCAGGCATGTATCCGTAGCATTCAGGTCCCAAGCGCGGGACTTGTATTCTATGTTACACATATAATCATTGTGGGTCCTAACGGCCCCTTTAGGCAATCCGGTTGTGCCTCCGGATGGCAGGATTTGACACACATCTCCAGGATCCGGACGTGCGCGTTCCAATGCGGCCTTGATCGCTGAAGCGTCGGCTGAGGTCTCGATAAAATCCTGGAGCCGATCACAGCCCTCCGGGGTGTCCTGGCCCACAACCAGGACTGTCTTCAATGCCGGGGTCTCTTTTTTGACTTGCTGTATCAATGGGTCATAGTTCGTCTTTCGATAACGATCCGGAAGAATCCAACCTTTGGGCTGCGTCAGATTGGCCAGATGGGCGACCTCCTTGGCGGAGTGATTCACGGTGAGCAGGACCATGACCAGTCCCGCCTTTTGCATAGCATAATAGGAGATGACAAACTCGGTCCAGTTGGGAAGTTGAATAAGGACCCTGTCGCCGGGTTGAAACCCCTCTTCAAGGAACCTGTAAGCCAGTTTGTCTACGAGTGACCGAAGTTCGGTATAAGTATAGCGTTTCCCTTCTCCGACCAAGGCTTCCTTGGAAGGATATAGATCACATGCCTTGTCAAACATGTCTCCAAGAGTCATTCCCAACCACCATCGCCGCTTGTTATAGAGTTCTGCGGCCTCGGGTTCATAAGGGGTAAAGCCTTCAAAAACCATGGGGACTCCTCTCTTACATTTTTAGGGTTTCGTGTGGAATCGAGATGCCTTCTCGGGTGGGCCTAAATTGATTTTGAACCGAATATAGGATTACTCTGCGATCTTGGCCAGGTATGCGAAAAAATCATACACATCTTGCTGTCGCTGACCCGCTTGGATGCCCATATCGCGTCTTATCGCTTCATATGGCTCCCGCAGTTGATCCGGATCTTGTGATCGCAGTTCCTGGATGTCCAATCCCTTCTCTGCGACTGCATTCTTAAAATCTTTTACGACTTCCGAGAGGGCATTTCCCTTTTTGGTTAGGCTGAAAAAGTGATCCGTTTTTTTACCTTCTCTGGTTGATTTATCCGGGGTGAGCTGAAAGGTGTCCAGAAAGGTGATTTCTTTGAGACTCGAGGGTCTCCTGATGATCTCGATCAACTGGGGATATCCATCCTTTTTGTTGAGAGAGAGACGCCCCACATCCTCCGGACGACTGATCACATAGTACCGGTTGATGTTCGTGCAATCCTCCTCTACCCCGATCACCTCTTTCCAACCATCTTCCCATTCAAGCAGGACAAACCGCTCCTCTTCCGGCTTCGAACTGGGTTTGGTGAAAACGGGTTGTCGCTCTATTTCAAATTGGAGCGGGGTTGGCAGATTGTCAAAGGAGACTGAGCTTTTGGAGCCGTCGTCAAATTCAACTGTAATCTTCTGTGGTCGGGGTCTGGGCATGGGATCTACTCCTTCTTTTTCAGGATCTCTTTGAGTTCGTCGAAAGAATGGATCACCATATCCGCCTTTGATTCCCCCAAGTCTATAAAACCGGTATACTGGATGGTTTTGAAGCCTCTGTCATGGGCCGGATCGATGTCGGTCTCCGGCTTATCTCCCACCATGACCGCCTCATGGGGCTCAATCCCCCGCTCTTTAAGTTCCTGGGCCAGGACGTCATAAAGGGTCCCTTCCTTTTTGGTAAAACCCTTGTACTTAAGGTCGATGCTGTTATCTTCAAGTGTAATTTTCCCCTGTGGGGTGACCAGTTCCTTGAAGTATTTGAGCAGACCTCTTCTCTTTAAAAACCTCGAGACAATATCGGTTCCTACCGCCCCCATGGTCTTTTTCATCTCTGAGACCACCTGAAGCTCAATGCCCTGAGCCTGCAGATAGTCAAGGGCCCCCTCGAGCCCATCTCCCATGTCCAGGAGATCTTGCTCCAGCTGGCCAAAAAGATCGATCGCTTCCTGATCGTCGTCCAGGACAAAACTGTATATCTCGTCCCGGTGCCCCTCTTTGATGAGGCTGAAAGTCCCGTATTTTTCTTTTAGCATCCTGTATTTTCTAATTTTATCCGGTATGAGCTCCGGTTTTCCCAATTTCTTGTAGAGATTTCCATAGAGGAGGGGGTTTCTGAGCCCTCCAGGCTCCATGATGCACTGCCCATAATCAAATCCACACCATTTCACTTCCATTTTCCTGTGTCGTCCTTTCCTTCATGTGGAGGCTGCCGGAAAACGCCTATCTGCTGTGTTACCCTCATCCCTCGTCATTGCAGCGTACACGAGGCGGTATAAGGTACAAGGTGTAAGGTGTAAGGTCTGAGATCGTAAAGATTGGAGAATAAATCAATCTTTGACGCTAAACCTATACCTCAAACCGTATACCGTATACCTTTTACATACGCTTCATTCCTCGGGATTTCGGAAGCCTTGCACCTGGGCATTTTCCGGCAGCCTCTCAAAACCCAAGTTTTCGACAGTCTGTAGATAATTCTCATAATTGTGCTTTCGCACAATATGAAGCGGTGCTGCTCCACCTCTTAAAAGGAGAAGTGAAGCAGCAACATGTTTTAGGGCATCGGAGGCAGCTTGAACAATGTCTCCAGGTTTTTACCAAGAATCATATCCACCTGATCTTGGGTGAGTCCTGCCTGTTCCCCTAGATCTTTCACCGATTTGATAGCACCTTCCGGGTCACCCACCCGATGGGCGTAGTCCGTTCCAATGCACATCTGCTCGGGTCCGACCCATTCCAGACAGCACTTCATCGCGGGTAGATAGAAGGAGGTGGTGTCCGGATAAACCCTTGTTTTATACGTAATATCCGGTGATTCATCCAACTCCACGCCCCATTCCTTGCCATAACCCTTATAAGAATCCTGTAACCGGCGAACAAAGTAGGGGACCATTCCCCCCAGATGTCCGTGGACAATTTTCAGATTGGGGTATTTGGCCATGACACCCTGAAAAATCAGGCTCAGGATCGCCATACTGGTATCCAGTGTGTAGCCCCAGAGTTGGTAGGGTAGCTTCACTTTGTCCAGCACATCCTTGATCATGGGAACGGCCGGATGCATGAGCAGGGGAAGATCATACTTATTCGCAATTTCGTAGATCCCGTGGTATTTCTCGAGAAATACGGGGTCAAAATTGAAATTGGAAAAACATTGAATGCCCACGGCACCCATATCATAACATCTCTCCAACTCCTTACAGGCCTCATCCGGCACCTGGTAGGGAAGAGAGGCTAAAAAATGGAATCTGCCTGGATAATCTTCGGTCGCTTTTTTTAGGGCATCGTTACATTTCTTCGCCCAGTATACCCCTTTATCCGGCTCAAGGCTCTCAGGTCCCGGGATCGTCACACTTAACAACTGCGTATCCAGCCCGCCCGCATCCAGATCTTTGATCCGCGCTTCCAAATCATAGTGACCGGCTCGATCGATGTGGGCAACCGCAACCCCGTTATACCACATTCGGTAATGTGTGCCCCCGTCATGAATACAGGACGGAGACTCCTTTGAACCCCTGCTAACCAGATAATCCAGATATTCCTTTGGATACCAATGATTGTGCACATCAACTGTTCTTTGTCCCATCTTTCTTAACTCCTTTCTTTAGTTATAATTTTCATAGGATATATATCCTATTTTATGTTGGGTGATCCTGCTCCAAGCAGGGCAAATTTTGGCTGTTATACGCCATTCATATATCACCCAGAACCCTATTCCGCAAGGGTTTTAATGGCCCTGCTCTGTAGTATAAACAACTCCTCTTTTGCATAGGCCCATTCGATATCTTGAGGGTATTCAAATAGTTCCTCGATTTTGAGTCCGACCTTCCCCAATCCCAAGATTTGATCATCGGAAAGGGTTGGCGCGTCCATCATCTCAGGGCCTACCGCCATCTCTTTTCTCCCAGAACCCTTTTCTTCATCAAAACAAATCATGATGGTCTTTTTGGAAATCCTTGTCTCCTTTACTTCTAAAGGTGATTTTTGGATGACAAAGAAATCATTCATGGACTTGCCGGAAACCACCGATTCTCCGAGGCCCCAATTGGCCTCAATGACTATTTCTTCCCTTGAACTGGTTATCGGATTGGCCGTAAAGAGGACCCCTGCCACCTCAGGATGAACCATCTTTTGGACGACCGGTGCGATTAATCCCAGGCTATGATCAACCTTCTTGTGGTAGCGGCTCACTACGGCCCTTGTCGTCCAGAGGGATGCCCAACACCTTCGAATGTGTGCGACAATCTCCTCTTCTCCTTTTAAATAATGGTAGGTATCCATCATGCCGGGAAAGGAGGAAATGGGGCTGTCCTTTACGGCCACTGATGAACGAACGGCCACAAATGATGGCTCAGGTTTTTCAAATTCCTCTGTTAAGGTCTTTATTTCACTGTACAAATCCTCTGGGATGTCAGCATTTGTAATGAGATTCCTGATCTCTGCCGTCTTTTCGTCCATACCACCAAAGTCTTCATAATCAAAGGCGGCCACCAAGGAGTCGATTTTAGGTTGGAGACTGTTTTTATCGATGAGATAAAACAAGGCATCGCTGGTGATACAAAAACCGGGAGGAACATTGAAACCATTTTGAGTAAGCTCCCCCAAGTTGGCGGCTTTCCCGCCTGCTTCCTGAATATCCTTTTTGGTCATTTCCCCAAACGATCTCACAAATCTTTTCATTTTCGCCTCCGAGAACTTTTTTAAACCATTTCAGTTGTCCCCATTCCCCATTTGGGGCCTTCATAACCCCAACCCGGATAAACCGGAAAGAATAGCCACAAAGGCACCAAGACACAAATAATAAATGTTTATTATAATTAAACTTCGTGTCTTGGTGTCTTGGTGGCGAAAATATTTTGAAGCTTAAGGATTTCATGAGCAATATCTCTAGAAGAGGATTCTTGAAAGACGCTTTGGCCCTCGGGACGGGTCTAACCGCATACTCCGCTGCTTCCCTGTTAAAAAAAGAGACCGTCCATGCAGCTGAAAAACCGTCAACGCTGCTACTCCATCCTCCCTATTTGGGCAGACCAACGCATACCTCTATTACTATGAACCTGGTTGCCGGCGAAAAGGACGTTATCTGTTCTTTGAAATATCGGAAAATAGGAAAACGTGGAAATGAAGCCTGGGAGCAAATCAGAGATTTCCCCATTAAGGCCCTTTCACCGGCAGAAATCAGCATAGAACCCCTCGTTCCGGAAACGCACTACCAGTATCAACTTTATGGTCGCCTCAAAAGCGAAAAAGAATTCCAGCTCATCACAGACCGATCCTTCAGATCCAAGAGAACCTCATCTTCTCCTTTTTCATTTGCCATGCTCTCCGACGCCCACATCACCCCCTTTCATAGAGATCGTTTTGAGATTTTGACACAAACCAGCGCCTCAATCCTTTCCAGAAGGCCCGACTTCATGTTTATGCTTGGAGACAACTTCCAGACCTTTACGTCCCATGGCGGGCCGATGGCCGAAGCGAAATTTGGACCTATACTTTACGCTCAATTGCGTCATGGGTTGGGGGCTTGCCCGTCATCGATTCCTGTTTTCAAAGTGCTTGGAAACTGGGAGGGAGAAAACGGGTGGCATCCGGATCGTGAACGAAGCTGGGCCCGTCAGGCACGGATGGCCTTTATTCCCAACCCGGGTGCCGAGACCTACCCCGAAGGGGGCAGCAAGGATGAAGATTATTATGCTTTCACTTGGGGAGATGTCCTATTCGTGACCCTCCATGTGACCGGCTATACGCTTTCGGATCACACCATGCACTCTCCTGTCGGCAAATCGGATGATTGGACCCTCGGGGACAAACAAAAAGCCTGGCTCTTCGAAAAGCTCTCAAAATCTAAGGCGAAGTGGAAACTGATATTGATTCACCATACCGTGGGTGGCAATGCGGGTGACGACGTCAACTCCCGTTATGGCCGGGGAGGCGGAAGAGCTGCGAAGGTCGGAGAGCAGGCACTCATTCACCAATGGATGCAGCAGTTCGGCGTATCGGCTTTCTTTTATGGGCATGATCACGTCTTTACCGATATTCCGGTGGACGGCATTCATTATGTTTGTGTTGGAAGTGCCGGGGCCCCCTGGAAATTCACCACCTCCATTACAGGATACGAGAAATATTGGACACCCTCCGGCTATACATGGGTGGATGTGCAAGAGGACAAGCTGAAAATCTCGTTCATCAAACCGGATCCGCAGTTTCCTGAAGGGAAGATCCTGCATACCTTTGACATTGTCTCATCCTAATTGAGCATAAACAAAATCGAAAAGGATTATTATAAAAATAAGACAAACGCGTTTTACAGTTTTTTATGTCCGATTTATATCCAACGCAATGATGAGTTATAAAAGCTCGTTTCTTTCTCCATTTTGTTTACCCTCCAGGAAAGTCAATGATACCCCATCTCCGGCGTTGTCAAGGGTTCGCAGTAGAAGGCTACGACTTCACCCTGTGACGCCTTGGATCTGGGGCATCCTTAACTTTCGTTCAATCAGGATTTCATAGTCACACAAGACCATCACGAAACCATAGCATTTAGATTAAATCTCACCCTATGAGATTCATCTCGTTCACCAACCTGGTATCTTCTTGAAGCATATATCCTGGGTTAAGCCGGGGTTGTCTCCTTATGATTTCTTCAAAACCGGCTATGCCCTCCGGCTCGTAGAAGCGAGCATACCCTCTCTTCGAGCTGTAAGCTCTACGAGTCGGAAGCCGGCCTGATGCTACATTGTGTTGTGGTTTTTTGTGCCTTGACATAAAAGGGTGATTTCTCTATAGTCCTACCGATAAAAAGAAACGTATTATTAGTTCACTCAAGATTGATGTATTTTTTGTTGGATGTTTATTAGTCCAAAACCGTTAACCTTCAACTTAAAATGGAAAAAGGAGGATTATTAATGAAAAAAAGGTTCTTT
>JAQYVK010000618.1 GCA_030145585.1 Desulfatiglandales bacterium
TACACCGATCATTAGCACAAGAAGATTTTTCTACTTTTTGACTGTCAGGGAGTTGAGGATGGTTCCATAGAGATCTGTTGACTTTTTACCTGTTTACGAGCGTGCCCAAAGGTTCCCCAAAGCTTTCAATCTAAAGTCAGATGGACAGAGTAGTTGTTTTTGTCAAATGTGTAGGTCTGACCCCGTTGTGTTTTTTCATTTAGCGTTAATAGGCTTGCGGTTTATAGTTTGATCGCTCCGAGGTAAAGGGTATCTTCCGTTAACTCGAAATCCTTTGTTTGACTGGTATATCCGGCCGCATCGATTTTGACCGAGTGCTTCCCGGTAACGAGATCGGCAAAGGCAAAATCTCCGAAAAAGTCAGTCTTGGTTTGCTGCGTCGTACCATCCGGACCAGGAAAGGTATAAGCGCTTCTTAGGGCGTGTAAAGGACCACCAGACAGCGCGTGGTTTCATTAGAAGAGCTTTTGAGCTTGTGGGGGGTGTCGGAGTTGAAGTGTATGGATTCACCCGGTTTGAGGTGATGGGGCTTGTTGCCAAGGGTGAGTCTAAGATCTCCCTCCATCACGAAAACGAATTCCTCTCCATCATGTTTGTAAGCGACGGGCTTATGGGTCTGTTTGGGTTCTATGGTAATCATGAAAGCGCGAAGGTGGTCACTCTCTGCGCCAGGGCTCAGAGTTTGATAGGAATAATTTTGAGTCCGTTTGATGAACTCTCTGGCGCGCTGGTTGCGAATCATCGTTTTTTCTTCTTTACGGAGGAATGTGCCGGGATCAACCTTAAGGGCATCTGCGAACCTCAGTAAGAAGCTGACCGGAGGTGTCATCTCGTCCTTCTCCACCTTCTCGATGAAGTCCGGAGATTGTCCGGTGGCTTCAGCAAGGGCTTCCACCGTGAAATCGTGGCTCTCACGAAGCTTCTTCACCTTCACACCAAATCCGGTCCCGGTGTCGGATCTTTCCGTTCCCTTCAAAGCATCCGTCAGGTTTCGAAGGAGAGCTTGCCGGACCTTGTCCGTTAGGAGCGGTAGAAACGTTTTGGCATCAGCCACGACGCCAAGATCTGAGACATGGAAAATGGGTGCGTTGTGATCACGGTTTATGGCTACAATGGTCTTTGCCTCCATGATCCCGGCCGTATACTGGATCGCTCCCGATGTACCGATAGAGAACAAGAGGTTAGGACTCACACTTTTACCGGTTTGTCCGATCAACCGCTCCTCTTCGACCCAATGCTGCAGAACCGGAGGACGGGTTGCACCCACCTCGCCTCCCAAGGCATTGGAAAGCTCGCGCACCAGTCCGAAATCATCCGGATTGTTAAGGCCGGCTCCACCCACGACAACGACCTTGGCCTCCTCCAATTTCTGCGCGTTATCTTCATCGACCGAATGAGACAGGAGAACAGGAGCTTTTGAAGCCTGAAAGGGTTCCCATGGGATCAACTCGGTGACCCCCGGGTCACCGAGTTGTTTAATGGCTTTAAAAGCATGGGGTTGGACTGTCGCAAGCCCTGTGCCCACCCCATTGGAAAAGGTAATGTTTGCCATAATCTCACCCCCCCATGAGGGGCATTTGGCGACGACCCTCTCTTCTGCAAACCAAAGGTCTACACATTCTGCGATCAAACCGCTGTTGTTGATCCTGGCGGCCCGGGCGGCCATTTCGCGACCAAAGTCCGTAACGGCAAAAAGAGCGAGCATAGGACGCTGTTTGCGGAGGGCGGCGGCGAGGGAGACGGCATAAAGGTCGGCCCTTGGTGCGGCCAGTGTCTCATGTTCTACAATGTAGACCAGATCGGCCCCATGCGAGATACAGGCCTTTGAAGCGGCATCGATCGGCATTGTCCCTTCGGTTCCTGGCGCCCCCCCTAACTGGGCGGGTGGACCCAAAAGTACGACAGCAACCTTTCCTGCAATTGAAAGGGAAAGCTCCCGGGCCTTGGCCAATACATTGAGGCTAAGCCCGAAAAGCTTTTCATTCCTCAAGTCGCCATATACCCATATTTCTTTTTTGAGTCTCTTAGTCATAAAGCTTTCTTCTGTCCGTTATCCGATTAATCCCGAGTCCAGCAGCCTCCTGAGGAGTTCCTCAACCTGCTCTTCGGCCGTGCCATCCAGGAACTCACATTTTTTAGTGCTATGGGCTCGTGAAAGAGAGAGCACCCTGGTTGGGGAACCTTTTTCACCAACCACGGATGGGGACAAGTCAAGGTCGGACAGGCCCCATCGTTGGATTTCTCCCTCCTCAAAAGCCCCATTGATCCCGGAAAGCCCGAGATCCCTGGGCTCCACTGAGTTGGGGTGGAAGGTGAGCATAGAAGGGAATGGAAGCTCATAGCGCTCAAGGAATCCGTCGATCCTGCGCTCAACCAGGAGGCCGGTCTCACTGGATTCGATGGAATGGGCCCAGGTGACCATGGGCAAGTCAAGAAGGACTGCCGTCTGAGGCCCAACATGGCCGGTGTCGCTGTCTGCCGACCTTGTGCCAAAAAAGGCCAAGTCAAAGGGTTCAAGCCTTTTTAGAGCAGCAGCAAGGACGGTTGAAGTTGCCAATGTATCAGACCCGACCAGCGCGGGATCGCTCACCAAAACACCATGGTCGACGCCCATGGCCATGGCTTCATGAAGGGTAAAGGCACTAGACTCAGGTCCCATAGAGAGAGCGGTGACTGTCCCCCCCATCGCTTCCTTCATGCGCAGCGCCTGCTCCAAAGCAGGTCGGTCAAAGGGATTGAGCTCGCAAGAATCGGAGGTGCGAACCACAGATTGGTTTGCTGGGTTAACGATAACGGATTTGATACATACGATTATTTTTAGACCCATTGGATATCTATTCTTCCAAAACTCCCCTGGCAATGACCAGGTGGTGTACCTCGGAGGTCCCTTCGTAGATCCTGGTTACCCTGGCGTCGCGATAATACCGCTCAACGGGATAGGCTTTTGAGTAGCCATATCCCCCGTGGATCTGTACGGCCATATCCGTGACCTTGCTCGATGCCTCGGACGCATAGAGTTTGGCCATGGCCGATTCCTTGGTGAATGGTTTGCCCTGATCGCGCAACACGGCCGATCTGAAAGTCAGGAGTCTGGCAGCTTCTACCTGGGTGGCCATATCTGCGATCATCATGGTTACAGCCTGGTGTTTTGCAATAGGGGCACCGAACTGGCGGCGTTGTTTTGCATATCGGACGCCTTCTTCAAGGGCCGCCTGGGCAATCCCCACGGCCTGAGCCGCGATCCCGATCCTGCCCGCATCAAGTGCCGTGAGACCAATGCGCAACCCCATGCCTTCCTTACCCAGAAGGTTCTCCAAAGGCAATTGAGAGTCATACAGCCGGATTGAACTCACAGGGTTGGACCTCACGCCGCAGAGATCCTCGAGATCACCGACCACAAAACCGGGTGTTCCCCGTTCGGCCACGATGACGCTGATCCCCTTCCGGCCCGCATTGGGATCGGTACGCGCAAATATTAAGCAGACATCGGCGACGCCCCCATTCGTGACGAATACCTTATTGGCGTTGACCAGGTAATGATTCCCATTACGGATGGCGGTGGCTTCAATACCGGCAGTATCCGATCCGGCATTGGGTTCGGTAAAACAAAAGGCCCCGATTTTTTCACCCCTGGCAAGTGGGGGGACCCATTTCTTCTTCTGCTCTTCAGAGCCAAAGGCGAGAAGCGGATAAACGCCAACACTGTTGTGAACGGTCACGCAGAGTCCAAGGCCCGCACAGACTCTTGAGATTTCCTCAATCACAATAATGTAGCTCACAGAGTCCATGCCGGCGCCGCCCAGGGTTTTAGGGACTTGAATCCCAAAGTACCCGAGCTTGCCCATTTTTTCGACCACTTCCCAAGGGAAGGAGGCCTCCTGGTCAATTTCCTTTGCGATGGGGCCAAGCTCTCGCTCACAAAAGGCGCGAACCGAGCGCCGAACGGCTCTGTTTTTATCTGTTAGAAAGGTGTCCATGGTTTTCCTTTGGCCCCGAGATCCTCGCCTGTTTGAAATTCGGGTTAACGTAGGCTATTTCGGTTACCAGGATTTTCAATGAAAGTCAATCATCACCAATCGATGGATGAGGATATGGACTTGAAAAAATATGATAGTGGGTGTAAACAAGATCCTTGAGAATCTTTTTAATTATTCTGAGCATCAATTCGCGGCCTTCAGGGTTGTCAGAGCTATTCACCCTAAAATACAGGGAAAAAGGGGGGTCTTATGATCAAAGAACAAAGATATTGGAATCCAGCCATGGAGACGCTTCCTCATGAAAAAATTCAAACACTTCAGTTGAAAAAATTCAAGAGATTGTTTGAATGGGCCTATGATCACTCCAAATTCCACCGTGGTCTTTATGACAAAGCAGGGATAAGGCCGGAAGATATTCAAACCTTCGAAGATATTCGCAGGATTCCAACGGTAGAGAAATCCATGATGAGGGACATCCAGTGCAAAGATCCATTTCCCTATGGGGATGCCCTCTGCGTACCTCTTGAGGAGGTGGTCGAATTTCATCAAACAAGCGGAAGCACCGGACAGCCCGTATACCAGGCGGATTCATGGCAGGATTGGGACTGGTTTTTTGAAGGCTGGGCCTATATCCTCTGGGCTCAAGGATATCGCCCTATTGATCGTGTTTTTATCCCCTTTGGCTACAATGTGTTTGTGGCCTTTTGGGCCGGACACTATGCGGCGGAAAAGATCGGGTGTGAAGTGGTGCCGGGCGGCGTTCTGGATACCAAGGCCCGGATACTCAAGATTCAGGAATTGAAAGCCACCGCAATGATGGCCACACCCACCTATGTCCTTGGGATGGCTGACACGGCGAGAAACAGTTTGGGCATCGATCCTGCGTCACTGACCATCAACAAGATAACCTGTGCGGGCGAGCCGGGAGCCAGCATACCAAGTACCAAGAAACGAATGGAAGAGGCATGGGGCGCCAAAGTCTACGATCATGCCGGAGCGACAGAAATAGGGGCCTGGTCATATGAGTGCGAGGCGCAGCCTTGGGGAATGCACGCGAACGAGGGGCTTTTTTTGGTGGAAATCGAGGATGTCGAAACCGGTGAATTCATTGAAGAGCCTGGTCGAAGGGGCAAGATGATCATCACCGCCCTGGACCGATTTGCCCAGCCCTGCATCCGTTTCGACTCAAAAGATATCATCGAATGGGCCGCAGAACCATGCGCCTGTGGGCGGACCTTCAGGATCATAAAGGGAGGCGTACTGGGGAGGGCGGATGACATTACGAAGGTAAAAGGGGTCCTCCTTGCCCCCACGGCTATCGAAGAAGTGGTCAGAGGTATGGACAGCCTGGGAGATGAGTTCGAGGTTGTGGTTGATAAAGTGGGAGATATTGATCGGATTACCTTGAAGGTCGAATTATTGCCTGAGATGGGGAATGAGCCTGGACCTATTGAAGCGCAACTCAAGGACCAGCTAAGACTAAAAACGAATTTAGGATATCGCTTGGAATTTCATGAATACGGATCGCTGCAAAGGTATGATGTCAAAGCCAAGCGATTCAAGGACTTGAGAAAAGGCCATTAGTTAATGATGACCCCGCTCCGGCACGCCGGCTGAAAGACACTTTCAACAGAACGGGGAGGATCCTCTATTTTGTTTTCTCATGGCATTTGAGGCACTTTCTAAAGGCCCCGGTTTTTTCATTTTTTACGGCCAGATCTTTATGGCACCCCTTGCAATTCATATGATAGGCGGTTTGAAGTTTCATTGCCTTGTCTTGTACTTTTAAAGGATCATGGCATTCATTGCATTTTTGTGTGGTGCCCAAAGGGGACCACACATTTTTTTTGTCTTCATCATCATCTTCGTATACATGGTGGCAATCCCAGCAGGAAACCCCATATTCCAGTGAGTGCTTCGTATGAGTGAGCATGACGGGGCCCCTTCGGTCTTTTTTGTAACCGGTGTTTTCAACCGATATATCATTAAGCTCTTCTTCACTCGAGGCGACTTCAGGCGCTTTCACTTCAGTCTGAGCCATCGTTTGACTCACGCTAAAAACAAGAAAGATCCCCCCTGTTAGGCATATCACAATCAATAGGCATGTCTTAATGAAAGCACCCGATTCTCCGAAAATTTTCATTTGTCCCTCCTCAATTTTTTCCTTGGATGCCGATTATGCTAAATTCCGAATGATGTGTATAACAAATTTCTTTTAGAGTCAAGAATCTAAAGAAAAAATAATGAATCATTTTTAGCTTTTTCAGGCTTTCCTTACTTAAAATAGCATTCTGTAAGGAAAGCAAAGAAGTCCCGACCAATAGTCGGGATTCTTCGTCTTTCGGTGAAAAAGACGGATTTCCTCGCGAGTTGAACCGGAATGAATGGATAGAGAGGGGGTTGGGCGATTGCATATCTAAAAACAAACATTAGCTTATTACTATAGAACATAGAAATCTCTGAAATTGAGATAATTTAGAAGGAAGGAAGTGATATTATGGATGCAAAAAGGAGAGAATATGTATCCATTTTCATTATAGCGCTCCTGATCCTTCTCATATCAGGATGTGCAAATTACGGAAAATTGAGAGTGGAATCGCGGAACGTAAATATTGCAAGTACAAAATTAAGTACTGAATACAGTGAAAAAATGACCATCGACAAACTGGTCAATAATTGGCAGGATTACGATATCTATTATTCAGGATATAGGTCTGATCGGGCAACCGGGATCATGTTTGACCCTAAAGAAGATGACCTAAGGTTGCTTGGCGACTGGTGGGAGAAAATTGACAGCAAAGAGTCCTTGGATTTTGTGCTCAGTTGGATCAACTTCCCGAGATTTTATTTTGAAATCATTCCCCTTTATCGCATGATAGGGCCTGGTGAGAAAGTTTATGGGTATATGTATACCCCCTTCACTCATGTGACTTTTAAACAAGTCGATGAAAAGTCCATGTACGTCTATTACCTAGATTGGACGGGTGGGGATGCGGAGGATTTTCAATAGTCACATAATACGAGAGTGAAATCTCCCCCGCGCTCCCGTGCGGGGGAGCCTGATACGGATGGCGGTACTCCTCGTAGCCAAAAGCAGCCTTTCGACCTCAGTATCAAGCTGCCCGGCCTCGCCCGACGCCTGCCCGCCAAGGCGAGCAGGCTAATCCAATGGCGTCGGGTGCAAAGCCTAAATGGAGGACGGACCGAGGACAGGTGCATGTTCTCCAGGATTTTTAAAATGCCTTCCGGATCAATCAAAATGATCCAAAGCGATCTCCCCAAGATTGAATTACATTGAAAGACAGTTATTTGCGTTTTTGTTTTTTTTCTGCTAAAGACCTAGCCTGAAGGCCGTTCTACAGGGAATCCGATCAATCTGAGGTAATCCGCCCCCCGTTCACAACCCGCCACAGAGCTGGCGGGCAATGACGGCGGGCAAGCCCTCCAGACAACCGGCGGATGAAAAAGAGGGTGGATTAACCCTCCTGCAGGACCCGGACTCTATTAGTGCAGGGGAATGGTCGCATAAAATGCCATCGAGATTGGTTTGAAGAGTATGCTATGCCAGAGAATCGAATATCTGATCCCGAAACTTGGGTAGACCAGTTTGGGGATTACCTTTACAATTACGCACTATCAAGAATTCAGAATCCATCAACTGCTGAGGACATGGTTCAGGAGACTTTTTTGGCGGCTCTCCGCGACCGGGGAAATTTTAAAGGCCTCTCCACTGAGAGAACATGGCTCACTTCAATTCTCAAACACAAGATTATCGATCACTTCCGAAAAATGAGCCGTGAACACCCTGTAGATGATTTAGATTCGGCCACAGACTTTACTGAAGATCTCTTTGATGAAAAGGGGAGTTGGACCTTAAAACCCTCCAATTGGAATGCAAACCCGGAAAAACTTGTCGATCGAAAAGAATTTTGGGAAATCTTGAACCATTGCCTATCAGATCTTTCGAAGCGTTTGGCCCTGGCTTTTAGGCTGCGAGAGATAGATGGGATGAACTGTGATGAAATCTGTAATGTTTTAAAGATTACGCCGTCTAATTGTTGGGTCATGCTTTATCGAGCTCGCATGTCCATTCGTCGGTGTTTGGAAATAAAATGGTTCGATGTTAAGGCTGGAGAGGGTTCCCAATGAATCATTGGATGTTTAATTGCAAAGAGGTGACATATATGGTCTCCGAATCCCTGGATCGGAGGCTTCCATTTTTTAAGCGAATAGGGATCAGGATGCATTTGCTTATGTGTAAATTTTGCTCGCGATTCCGCAGGCAGTTACTGCTGCTGAAAGAAGTCTCCCGTGCTCATGGGACTCACTTGGAACAGTTTGAATCCCCTGTCACACTTTCGCCGGAAGCACGATCCAGGATCAAGCAAACCATGCAACAGCACTGATCATCAGCCTGACATGAAGGTATCGTAGCGCACCTGCCTTTATTTTCCATTACCCAATTATTCTGTTGTTTCCTCGATAAGATCAAGATAATCGTCCATCGTATCAATGTCCCTATCATCGTAATCGGCACCCGGTTTAACCAGCAAGATCTGATCCGGATGTGTAAGAAAAAGGCCTCTGGCACCTACATCACCCCGTAACTCTCGTAACGCTGGGTAAAATTTACGGCCGATGATGACCGGATGGGAGCGTTTTGTGCTCGTTTGGAGGGCACCGAGTGAGAATGGTGATTCTGAATATCGATGAAGGAGAAGATTGATGAGGTTTGAGGTTAATCGGGGCATGTCTGCCAAGATGATCATGACATGGTCATAGGCAACTTCCACCCCTAAGAGTCCGGACCGAATAGAAGTGCTGATGCCATCTCTGTATTGATCGTTAAAAGTGACTTCTAATTTCGGGTGGCGCAGGTCTGTCTTTAAGGCTTTTTTAATCGCCTGGGCCTGATGGCCTAAAACCAGGTTTACAAGATCTAAATCGGATCGCAAGGCTTCCCGGAGTACGGTATCCAGAAGCCCGGACCCGCTGACAGGCATCAGCTGTTTAGGGCGCCCCATTCGTGTGGAAGCACCTGCAGCGAGGAGGAGACCCGCGACCTTTTTCACACCCCTCTCACCTCCTTGCTCCGGTGAGAATCCTCATCGGAAACTTGAGATTTTTAAGCGACTATGCCGGAGGGCACATTCATTCGGATTTTTTGTTCTGCTCTTTGGCCTGTTCAATCAGCTCTAAGAGAGAAAGCATCTTTTTTTTGGGGATTCGGTTAAAAATCCTTTCCCATTCTTCAACCGTCAATTCCTGTCTCAGATGTTCTTCCACCATAAAATGTTCGAACCAGCAATCCAGAGTCTTAAAGCAAGGAAGACCCTTATTTTCCATACGACAGTATGCAAAATGTATCATGTGACCGAGTCTTGGGCATCGGATTTTGTAATCTTCGCCTGGTGGCGCCTTTTCTTTGTTCATGGTGCACCTTTGATTGTTTCCCCGGTCATTATAGATCGGCATACCTTAACCCATCATTGCTTAAAAGGCATCGCGAAGAGCAACAATAGAGGGTTCAAGGATTCCAGGGTTCGAGTGAATTTGAAAACGAGTCCACCACAAAGATGGCGGATCAATATCGAACCCTCCAGGTAAACGGCGTGCAAGTTTCGAATGAGAAATATTGAGTCATGAAAATTCTTGCCTTTCAATATTCTGTGGTTCTATTTAGCAAGTCCTCGAATCCTTGACCCCTTGAATCCTTTCGTATGCCTGTCTACGGCATCAGCTTTAATGCTTTGGATTCGCAACTGTCTCAACCAGTGCCTCACAAGATTTATAATACCAGGTTCCCTCAAAGATTGAAAATAAAACTGGAGACCGATCGGGCCGGTCTCCAGCTGTATTGTGGAATCCCTGTTTGAATTTTATGAAATCGTTCCCGCTTTGTATTGCTTTGGTTTGGGGAGGGGGTCAATATCACCCAGGGCCCTGTGAATCTCCTCTTCAGGAAGGGCATGATCAGACAGTTTGCCGGTCAGATAGTCCTCGTAGGCCGCCATGTCAACCAACCCGTGGCCGCTCCAGTTAAACAGGATCACCTTTTCCTTCCCCTCTTCTTTCGCCCTGATCGCCTCACGGATCGTGGCAGCGACAGCATGGTTCGTTTCAGGAGCGCTGATAAACCCTTCGGTCCTGGCAAAGGTGAGACCCGCCTGGAAGGTTTCCATCTGAGGGATGGCTTCAGCCCTGATCAAGTTGTCCAAGAGAAGTTGGCTCACAATAGGGGCCATACCGTGGTACCTCAGCCCTCCTGCGTGGATAGGTGCAGGGACAAAACTGTGGCCAAGGGTATGCATCGGAAGCAGGGGGGTCATCTGAACCGTGTCTCCAAAATCATAAGCAAAAGGTCCCCTGGTCAGGGTTGGGCATGAGGCGGGTTCGACGGCGATGATATCGATATCTTTGCCGTTGATTTTATCCCTGACAAAGGGAAGGACGTGCCCGGCGAAATTGCTGCCCCCTCCTGCGCATCCGATGATTACGTCCGGATAATCTCCAGCGATCTCCAATTGTTTCTGGCACTCCAGGCCGTTGACGGTCTGATGGAGCATCACATGATTCAGAACACTCCCCAGGGAATATTTTGCGCCTTCCGTCGTAACGGCCGCCTCGACCGCCTCACTAATGGCAATGCCCAGACTGCCCGGGGATTCAGGATCCTTTTCCAGAATGGTTTGTCCCGCTTTTGTCTCATTGCTCGGGCTGGGGACACAGTTTGCGCCCCAAGTCTCCATCATCATTCGACGATAGGGTTTCTGATTGTAGCTGACCTTGACCATGTAGACCTTACATTCCAAACCAAAGAGGGCACAGCACATTGCAAGGGCACTGCCCCACTGACCCGCACCCGTCTCCGTGCAAATTTTCTTTGTGCCGGAAATCATGTTATAATAGGCCTGTGCCATGGCCGTATTGGGTTTATGGCTGCCTGCAGGGCTGACACCCTCATTCTTGAAATAGATCTTGGCGGGTGTGTCAAGGTGTTTCTCAAGGGCGTAGGCCCTATACATAGGTGTGGGGCGCCATATTAAATACTTCTCAAGGATTTCTTCCGGAATGTCGATATAGCTTTCCTGGCTCACTTCCTGCTCTATCAAAGGCATGGGAAAGATAGGGGCCAAGTCATCTGGCCCAACCGGTTGTCCGGTCCCCGGGTGAAGATCGGGTTCCAGGGGTGTCGGCAGATCCGGCATGACATTGTACCATTGGCGTGGTAGTTCGGATTCGGGTAGAAAGATTTTTTTAATCTCCATAATTCCTCCTTTTTCTTAGTGGTTGTTCAAACAGCCCGCGACATCGCCCACGGCAGACTGGCCTGTATCATGTTCCCATAAAGAGAAAGCAACGATGGACATTTTTACATCACCCCGAGCTGGTTACGGGGATTGAGAGTCTCTCTTCCAGAAGTCTCAATCATGATATGGTTATCATAGGGCTCAAGCAATTAGATCAAAAAAATATAGGAAATGAAAAACCGCTATCAGGAGGGCCGGATAACGGGTCAAAAAGTTCTTTGGAGTCATGGAATGATTATCTAACCCGGGTTATTTATCCGGAGCACCAAAAGAGGAGAAGGGGGTATAACATAATTCCACCCGTTTCTGAAAAACCTTTATGATAGATATTTTTCGTGTCTCGCAGGTTCCTGTTATTATTCGAGGTTCTAAGGTAAACCAGAGGATTGGATGTGTCAAGCCCTTTTTAGATGTCCAGTGTTGCATCCTATTTACCAAATGAACCCAAGTGGATTCCGATTCATGCCGACAAGTTGCAACCGCAAAGATGAAGCGTAACACCGTAGATGGACTTTTTCTCTGCCGTCAACTTTAAATTTTCAATCCGGTAAGGTACCCTTCCTTGATGGCTTCCAGGGCATTTCGGGGTTCTTTGGCGTCCCCTATGATGTAGAACTCAGATGACAGATCTTCGATATCTCTTGAGAGCGTTTTTTCAGACTTTGCTCCGGCGGCAATAACCACTGAATCCGCAAGGAGAGTATCTT
Organism: Desulfatiglandales bacterium; assembly: GCA_030145585.1. Classification (GTDB taxonomy): domain Bacteria; phylum Desulfobacterota; class DSM-4660; order Desulfatiglandales; family HGW-15; genus JAQYVK01. The sequence continues at coordinate 11,995 of JAQYVK010000618.1, forward strand.
CCACCCCATCTTTCTCAAACTTTACGCCATCCTGAACCACTTCCAGGGCCATGGCCCCTGTGACAATTTTGACCCCGAGACGCTTAAGTTCAGTCGAGACCGTCCAACGGGTCGAACCGCCGATATCTTTGCCCGCATATTTCGTCATCTCAAGAACGGTGACCTCCTTATTTCCCCTATTGGTGAGTTCCTCCAGTGTGTCCCATGTTTCCGCCCGGTTTGTAACGAGAAAATGGAGGATCTCAGGAGAAATGGTCCCCTGGTGAGCGAGGAAAAGGGCTGTTTCAAGTCCCACTGCATTCCCTCCAATGATGACCACCTTTTTCCCGACACCGGCCTTCCCGGCCAAAAGGTCCCATGCCAAGATAGCCCCATAGGTTTCAATGCCCCGAATATCAGGAAGCAGGGGCCTTGCGCCGGTCGCCATGACGACTACATCGGGCGCCGAGTCCCTGATAAAAGCATAATCCGCTTCTCTATTAAGAATAATGTCGACATGAAAGGCCTTCAGATTATTGATGAGATCCGTGGCTGCAACGACCATTTCTTCCCTGCCGGGAATAGACTTGTTTAAAAGGAGTTGTCCTCCCAATCGATCATTTTGCTCTACGAGGCTGACCTGATGCCCCCGCTCTGCTGCGGTGCATGCCGCTTTCAAGCCCGCCGGGCCACCACCGATGACCAGAACCTTTTTTTTGCGCTTTGGAGGCTCCGACGTTATTTGTCCCTCTAAACCCGCTCTTGGGTTGACCAGGCAGGTGGCGGCTTTTTGTCGAAAGATGCGGTCAAAGCATCCCTGGTTACAGGCGATACAGTGATAAATCAAACCCGTTTTTCCCTCTTTGACTTTATTGGGTAAATGGGGATCGGCCAGAAGTGCTCTGGCCATGGTCACCATATCGGCTTCGCCGTTTCTTATGATCTCTTCTCCGATGTAAGGATCGTTTATTCTGTTACTGGCAAGTACCGGAACAGAAACCGCTGATTTGATCCCTTGCGCCAGATACGTAAAGGCTTTAGGAGGGACAAACATGGTCAGTTGGGGGATACGTGTTTCATGCCAACCCCCAGTGACATTGAAGAGGTCCACACCGACCCCTTCAAGTTCCGAAGCGAAGATCTTGGATTCCTTGTTGGTATTCCCTCCTGCCATAAAATCATTGCCTGCAAGGCGGACGATAATGGGATAATCTGGTCCCACAGCCCCCCTCACTTTCTCCATCACCTCCAAACCAAATCGCATCCTGTTTTCAAAAGACCCACCATAAGGATCTTTTCGAAGATTGGTCAGGGGTGAAAGGAATTGACTGATTAAATAGCCGGCACTGCCAAGGATTTCCACGGCATCGAAACCGGCTTTTTGCGCGCGAAGGGCAGCTTCTGCGAATTTATCTTGAACTCCCGGAATTTCATCCAGTCCAAGCGCCCTTGGTGTCTCACCAGTCAGTCTGGACCTGACTGCAGAAGCGGAGAAAGGTTTTTTCCCCCCAATCATGGATGAATGGGTATACCGTCCCGCCTGATAGAGCTGGGCCGCGATTTTTGCGCCGGCAGTTTGTACCGAATCGGTTAACTTTTTTAAGCCGGGAACATAAGAATCATCCTTCAGGTTAATCATGCTTGCCATACTGCCATATTCATCAATGGGACAGCCACCCACAACGCAGAGGCCAACCCCACCCCTGGCCCTCAAGGTATAAAAATCTACAAGACGCTCTGTGACTTTACCCTCCGGGGTATAGCCGAGGTGCATCGCCGTCATGACGATCCGGTTTTTGAGTGTCATGCCGTTAATCGTTATGGGTGAAAACAGGTTCGGAAATTCCATAAGCTTCACTCCCTTTATGTTTTAATAACCTATTCCCCAGGGTACCCCGCCCGAACGGGAGAGGAGATCCTTGTCCTTACACCTGCCGGTTGTGAAAATTATTCTTTACAACCGGCCCACCTTACACCCTGAGCCCTTCTATGTAGAAGAATTCCTTTACCTTGTGCCTTGCGCCTTACACCTTGTGCCTTTCTCTCATTTATTCCCCAATGATTTTAACGAGGACCCTCTTTTTTCTGCGGCCGTCAAACTCACCGTAAAAGATTTGCTCCCAGGTACCAAAATCCAGCTTACCCTCTGTCACCGCAACAACCACTTCTCTACCCATGATTTGCCTTTTCATATGGGCGTCCGCATTATCCTCGCCCACATTATGCCTGTACTGAGAGACGGGTGCGTGCGGCGCCAATTTTTCCAACCATACCTCATAGTCATGGTGCAAGCCGGATTCATCATCGTTGACAAAGACGGAAGCGGTGATATGCATGGCGTTTACGAGTACAAGGCCCTCCCTGATGCCGCTTTCCTTCAAACAGGCCTCCACTTGGGGAGTAATATTGATTAGGGCCCGTCTGGTGCCCACCTGAAACCACAGTTCTTTGCGGTAACTTCTCATCCGATGCTCCTTTCAGACAATGCAAGATGAATCCGTTCATTTGAGAAAACC
>JAQYVK010000619.1 GCA_030145585.1 Desulfatiglandales bacterium
CACCATACTTAAACTTTCGAGGGCGAGATCATTTTCTTTGAATGTTGCCTTTATCAAATCCAATATCTCTTGGGCCCCCGTTCCCCGATTGCAGCCTATGCCTGCAACGAGACATCGGGGATGTAGGATCAACAGCTCCTCTCCCTGTTCAGGAAGCGTGTTTCTCCAAGTGACCCATACACCCGGACAGCCGCTGATCCACTCCGACTCTGTTTCTCTCCATTGGATCGAAAACTCAACCGCCCCACCCTTCCGTAAACCGAGCCGGTCTTCCGGATCCAATATCTGAACCGGATCCCCGGTCAAGAGGGCCATGTTCACATGCCTCACCCCGCTCAGGTTGGCGATGGTCATGCCCCGTTTTTTCGCCAGAAGATCGAAGGAAGGCAAACCAGCCGAATCCGTGGCCGTGGTGATCACGGCCTGACCCCCAATAGACCGAGCCACCATTTGGGTCATTTCATTGGCGCCGCCCAAATGTCCGGAAAGGAGGCTAATGACATGCCGACCATCCTGATCGAGGACCACAACCGCCGGATCCTTATCCTTGGACTCCAATAGAGGCGCAATCGCCCTTACCACGATGCCCGTAGCGGCAATAAAAATGTGACCGTCGTATGAGGAAAAATTGCCGGCGACAACATCCATCAACCGATCGAAAGGTCGGCCTTTATAGGAATCTGATAGGCGCGTTGGTAAAAAGAGATCCCCATCCAGGTCATAACAGATGCGCTGGCCCAAGGAGGCCCCCTGAGGTGTCAAGGCATAGATGGCGATCTTTTTCATGTTCCTCATTTTCTAAAGCCGTGTCCAAACTCAGGGCTGTAAAGCTTTGAAAAGGTTTCCTCCTCATCCTGCCCCGGCAGTACGAGGAAAACAGCCTGTCGATTTATGTCATGTTCCTTGACGGTCTGTGTCAGCCCGGACAGGGGGCTGGAGAGGATCATCTCATCCGGCCAACCCACCCGATATGCCAGGATAATGCGTGTATCTTCAGCGTAACCTGCCGAGATCAGTTCTTCAACGATCCCTTCAGTATTGGATACTGACAGGTAGATGGCAAGTGAGGTTTTGTGCCGAGCCAGATCCCTTAACTGCTCTTTATCCGGAACCGGTGTTCGACCCGAGAGCCGTGTAAAAATGAGGGTCTGGGTCTTTTCAGGGACCGTAAAGGAAATTTTCGCAGCCGCAGCAGCCGCAAAAGCGACTGTCACCCCGGGGATAACTTCATACGCTATACCCTCTCGGTCTAAGAGGATCATTTGTTCCTTAACGGCGCCATAGAGCGAAGGATCACCGGTGTGTACACGGGCGACCACACCGCCGCTTTTCACTGTTTCCATCATCAAGGCGTGTGTCTCTTCAAGATTCATGGATGAAGAGTCAACAACCCGGGCCCCCTTTTTTGCGCAGTCCACTACTTTTTTTGGCACAAGCGACCCCGCATAGAGAACCAAGTCGGATTGCTTGATGATCTTCTGCCCTTTAATGGTCATCAGTTCCGGATCTCCCGGACCTGCACCAATGAAATATACGATTCCTTTGTGTTTTACCATTTGCCTTTCACAATCAGCATGTTGAAAAACGACCATCGCGGTAGATGGAATGAGGCGGGCCGGTTGTAACGAATAATTCTCACAACCGGCAGGCGCAGGGCTCAAGGCGCAAGGGTTTTGTTTTTTTTGCCCTGTGCCCTGTGCCTTACGCCTTGCGCCTTATATTTCCGCATTACTTACTCTTTCGTGATTTCAATTTTTCGTGCTTTCGTGATTAATTGGCTTTGTAGCTGCGACAACATACACAGGATTCAAGGCTTCCAGTCGCAAATCGCCTGCCAGGCCTTGAGATCGGGATACCTGCACCTGGGTGATATCAAAAGGCCATCCCTGATCTAACAAAACTTCTCTGGCTTGTTGCAACGATCCCATGAGTACAAGATTAACAACCACTTTCCCTCCAGGCTTGAGTCGTTTGAGTGCTTCCTCAAGGACCCCATTATTGCGGCTGATCCCTCCACCTATGAAAACACGATCCGGATCTTCAAGGCCTTTTAGGCAGCCGGGCATCTCCCCATGAATAACCCCCACACCATACGCCCCGGTTCTTCGGATGTTTTGTCGAATCGATTCACACCTCGATGGATTCTTCTCAACGGCCAGGATTCGGCCCTCGGTGGTAAGAAGGGATGCCTCAATGGCCACGGAACCACATCCGGACCCAAGGTCCCAGACGGTATGGGAGGTCTCTATCTCAAGCATTGAAATCCCCGTTGCTCGTATTTCTCTCTTTGTGATCAAACCCTTCTCATGAATGTAGAGTTCATCGTCCATTCCCAAGTGAAGGGGGATTTCAGGATGTTTTATCCGTTCTAGAAGGACGAAATTCAAAGGTGAAAAAGATTTGGCTTTTGCTTCCTGAAGTTCAAATGATCTGATTTGCTCTCCCTTCTGCCCGAGATCTTCAAAAATATGCATGCGAAAGGTATCCACCCCTCTCTCCATCAACATTTCAGCAAGTCTGCCCGGATTAGAATGTTCGTCTGTAAAGACCCCGACCATGTCATCGCGCACCAACGCCCGAAAAATGGGCCATTGGTCCTTTCGTCCATGAAGCGATAAGGTCCGAATATTTTCCCAAGGAATCTTCAATCTGGCTGTGGCGGTCTGGAGAGTACAAACGTTAGGGTAGAACCGGAGGTTTTCTTTACCAAGGGCCTTGGCAAGCCGCTTCCCGATCCCGAAAAAACCGGGATCCCCGTCGGCCAGGACCACCACCTCTTTTCCCGACAGCATCTCCTGCTCCACCCTTTTGATGATCTCATCCAGAGGGCTTTTTATGGGGAGCTTGAGGGCGGGATGGTCCTCAAACCAGTCCAACAACCTGGTTCCTCCTACAAGGACTTCGGCTTTCTCAATGCACTCGGAGATGACTTTGGGGAGGTCATCGGGATCCTGCCCCAATCCGACGACATGTATTTGGGTCATGTTCTCAACCTCATACCGACTTCTGGCACTTCCTTTCCTTTCGTACTACTATTCATAAAAAGGTTAAACTATCCTTGACGAATTATTTCACCACAGAGACACGGAGGTCACAGAGATGACATTATTTTTTTGATTGCCGGGGAGAAACCGGCAATCAAAACCATCAGCCCTATCGGGCAATGGGTGTATTGTTATTAAGTACTTGTCTTCCTGTTGTTATACTTGCCTCGCCGAGCAGTGTTCTTTTTGCCCATCGCGCCTGTCCCGCCATAGCCTTGGCGACGGCGGATCTCCCGATGGGCAAAAAAAGAAAAACCCTCTGTGCTCTCTGTGGCTCTGTGGTGATTACAAATTTTATCTAAACGCCAAGCGTTGTTTGTTTTGGGGTTTCGTTTGTGCCCTCATCCCTTTGTGTTGCGAGGAGTTCACCATCAAAATCAAAAAGGTAATAGGTGATATTGGGCAATGGGCCTGCAAATGTTCGGGCTGAAAGAATAGCCCTTTTCACGATATCGTTGAAAATGATCTCTCCATTCACATCTCCCCTGATGACACCCCGGGCTTCGCGGCCGGTGTTGGCCTTCATGATGATGCGGGTCTTTTCTTCATTCATACCGAGTGACCCACACCATTCTGCTAGTAAGTCAAAGTCTATCCTGGAATCTTTGGCATGTGTGTATGGATGCCCTTGGGCCATTTTAATTATTTTGCCAAAGAAACAAGTATAGAAGATATCCTGAAATCCTCGTCTTACCGCCTCTTGTAGTGAAAAAGAGAAAAAATCCGCCACCTGAATAAAGGCAACTTCTGAAAGTTCAGGATATTCCTTTTTTAAGAAACCTTCGCTTTTACCCCCGGTGGAAAGTGCAATCACATTCAACCCACCCGCTTTGGCAACATCCATAGATGCGGTGATGGTCTCACGGTATGCCTTGTTGGAGAAAGGTTTGACGGTTCCTCTGGTTCCCAGGATGGATATGCCCCCTACAATACCGAGCCGTGGATTGAGGGTCTTTTTGGCTATCTTTTCCCCATTCACGACGTCAATTGTAACTGAAACGGTTCCCCGAAGTCCGGATTCGGTCAATCCCTCTCGAACGGCTTCTCTTATTTGCCAGCGAGGGGCCGGATTGATGGCCGGTTCCCCAACGGGTATGGGTAATCCCGGGCGGGTGACCTTTCCCACGCCCTCCCCACCCTTTATGATGATTTCCTCTCCCGCCTTACCTTGAACAAAATTCACCGTCGCCCGAATCTTTGCTTTATGAGTCACGTCCGGGTCATCTCCGGCATCTTTAATAATGGTGACCCTGGCGCCCTGTCCAATTCGTTCAATTCGCTCTACGGGAACACTTAAACGCCCCCCCACAGGCAAAGGGATATTCACCTTTTTAAATCTCTTTTTGCCTGAAAGAAAAAGCAAGGCTGCCTTTGCCCCGGCGGTCGCGGCCGATCCTGTTGTAAAACCTTCACGAAGTCTTTTTCGAGCCATAGGTTCATTTCCAAGCGTTCATAAGGGTTCCCACCTTATCTCTTGGCCTTCAGTTCAAGGGCGATCTCCGCCAACTGATTGACGACAGTGGCGGCAAGGGGGGATCCGCCTTTGCGACCTCTTATGCTGATAAAGGGGATGTCCGTTTGCTCGATCAGAAGATCTTTGGATTCCGCGGCGTTCACAAAACCTACGGGCATTCCTACGATCAAGGCCGGCCTGCTTTTCTCATCCCTCAATCTATCGATGAGGGCCATGAGGGCTGTTGGGGCATTCCCTACGACGAAGATGCTGCCGTTTAATTTTGGAAGCGCATAATCGACTGCCGCCGATGCCCTTGTAATCCCATCTTTGCCTGCTCTCTCTATGACATTTTTTTCATTCATGTAGCACTCTACGGAGCATCCCAACAATTCCATCCGCCGGGACGTGATTCCCATTCGCGCCATCTCCGTATCGGTAATGATCAGGCAACCGTTGAGCAATGTCTGGATCCCTTCCCGGATGGCGTCAGGATGAAACTCAACTAGGGATAGGAGTTCGAAGTCTGCTGATGTGTGAATCATGCGGCGCACGATGAGCCACTCATTTCCAGAAAAGGGGCGCGGTTCCGGCACCTCCGAATCAATGATAGCAAAAGATTTGTTTTCAATGGCCCCTGGTTCCACCGGGCCTTTTATACTGTTCATAGGTCCTCCCTATCTTTGCCAATTACGACAAAAGTCTACAAAATGTCCTGCGACGTCCGGATTGGACCCCCAATGCAGGTGGACGTAAGAGCCCAAGACATTATTTCTCAGAAAGCCTTCCTCTCCTTTGGAAGAGGCCTTCCTGTCCGTCATTTTATATATGGGGGCGGTCACGGACCCCTTATTATTTACGCTTGAGTAATGAAACTCATGACCCCTGATCCTGGTACCGGACGGCCCTAACAAACTCGGTTCTTTGGTGACAATTTCACGGTAACCGAGGGATTTCAATCGATGCTCCATCACCGCCTCCATGGGGAACAGTCCTACCATGGGATAGTTCTTTCCATTTTGATCCCGGATCTGATTCATGAGGAACATAAAACCCCCACACTCTGCATATATGGGACCTCCGTTTAAACCAAAATCTTTTATCTCCTTTAATAAGCGTCGGTTTTTTGCAAGCTGCTTGCAATGGAGTTCGGGATACCCTCCCCCTAATATAAGACCTGTGATGCCTTCAGGCAGTTTCTTTTCATGAATGGGGGAAAATGGGATCAGCTCAGCCCCCGCCTCACGAAGAAGCCGCAGGTTCTCCGGATAATAAAAACTAAAGGCCTCATCCTTGGCAAGACCGATTTTAATCTCTCCTTTTCGAGTCGGAGAATCCCGTGTCGGATCGAGAACCCCGTCTTGGGTGGTCGTCAAGAGACGGTCGAGATCAAGGTTCGATTCGATCCATTGTGCCAAGCTTTCGACGCGTCCCTGGTCGATTCTATAATCCTCATCGGTAACCAGGCCCAGGTGCCTGGAAGGAATCTCAAGACCTTCCTCTCTTGGCAAATATCCGATGACGGGCACTTTTGATAATGTGTCCATAGCATCTTGAATTATTTCTTTATGACCTTCGCTCCCAATTCTGTTGAA
>JAQYVK010000620.1 GCA_030145585.1 Desulfatiglandales bacterium
AATTGTTAAGATCGGGAACTTCACCTTATCCAAACCATGGTGAAGCCCAGGCAGCGGAGCCCCCAAAAGACTTTATCCATAAGTTTCGTATGTCATTATTGAATGTTTGTTTTTTAATTCGATGTTGGACGTTCGATGTTCGATGTTCAACTTTCAAAACAACTTATCACTTATGGGCAGTTCGGGAGGGGTGACCGTTATACCGTGTCTTGTGCAAACGCTCGAGGGAGTCTTGCTCCGTATGCCTGATGGGGTTGTTTCCTATCCTGGTTATTTGAAAATTCCAACCCGATTAAGCAATGGTCTTTGAATCGTCCCTTATCATTCATTGAAACATATCTAATCGTTGTTTCAAGACACTCGGGGGGGAAAAGTTGGTTGGCAGGATAGCATTTGATATTCAAGATGTCCCCTACCTTTAAAAGAGGTATAATATTTGAATCTTTTTTGGCAAGGACCCAGGCACATCCGGACGTGATTTGCCAGATCTTAAATTGATAGGGAACATCCAGTCCATCTATCCAAACCTCTACACTATAGTATTGATGGAGGTTTTCCTTGGGGTATAAATTTTTATCCACTAATTTGTCAGTAACCGCATATTTTTTCATGCACACTCCTCTCCAAAAAAATAGCTTTCACCGGATTATGCTAAAATAGAAATAATTATACATATATGATCATATTTGTCAAATATATTTTTATATTTTAACTAAATTTATGTGATTAGATAGATATGGTGGACAGTAGGAAATACTTATACTATATGTTGTAATACAGGCCTCGTAGCTTACTTTTAAAATGAGTCTTTATTGGATATTATCTGAACGGTGAAAGGGTTCAAAGTGTCACAATACAGGACGCGAACATATAGAAAGAGGGTACTGGCCAGGAATCTAATTTCCTTTCATGTTGCAGTCAAGGAAACCGACTTATGGATCAGCGCCGGTACAAATCTAAAGAAAGAGGCCAGAGATCTGGTATTCGATTGCAGACATCAGCTTGAAACATATATCAGCTTACACCCGGAGTTCGCAACTACCTTATCAGCGTGGCCCGAAGATCCTTACGCTCCTCTTTTGGTGAGAGAGATGATTGAGGCAACAAAAAAAATAGGTGTTGGCCCCATGGCATCTGTAGCAGGGGCCATTGCTCAGTATGTGTGCGCGGGCCTGCTCAGGCTCTCATCTCAGGTAATTGTCGAGAATGGTGGGGATATCTGCCTTAAAGCGAATCGGCCGGTGACTGTCGCAATTTTCGCCGGGACCTCCCCGTTGAGCGAACGCTTCGGCCTGTTGATTCCTGTAAAAAAAATGCCGTTAGGTATCTGCTCCTCGTCGGCAACGGTAGGCCATTCCCTGAGTATGGGTGTCGCAGACGTTGTTTGCATTCTTTCATTTTCAGCAGCCATGGCTGATGGGGTTGCAACTGCACTCGGGAATCAGATAAAGGGAAAAGGAAATATAGAAAAGGCCATTGACAGTATACGTGATTTGGAAGAAATCCTGGGAGGTGTAGTTATTGTCGAAGACAGAATGGCGAGCTGGGGGGAAATCGAGCTGGTCAGACTATGAAGATCAAATACAAAATTAGAGTTCATAAAGCTTGTCGTCTACCTTGGGCGGGCGCTTTTTGGAGAGCCTTGACAGTTTTTCTTTGATACCAAATGGCTCTTCCCCTTCAAGGATATCACCCATTTCCGCTTCGATCTTTTCGGGATCCTCTCCCGCTTCCATTCTGGTTAAGGCTTCCTCCATGCCAGGGCCTAAGTTAAGGCCAGTCATATCTGTTAGTTTGCGCATCAGGTCTGCAGCCTGCCTGGGGTCATCTTCATTTATGTGTTCCGCTTCTCTCGCAAGGAGGTTCATTGCCTTTTCCATTTTGCCCTCATCAAGGTCGGGGAGCGGCATATCACCTTCTTCATCTCGCTTTTGAGGCGTTGCAAAAACAGACATGCGCCTTTCCAGTCTGGTCTTCTGGCATCTTGGACACGATGGTCTTTTTTCAGTATTCGCTGATTTGGAAAGAAAGTTGAAAATCATGTTGCAATTCGAGCAATAGAATTCATAAACCGGCATTTCCTCACCTCATAAGATAAGTGTTCCGGGCATTCTATTGCAGAAAAAACCCTGATAGTCAAATGATTTTAAAAGCCTCCAGTTATGCCTTGTCTTTTTTGATGATATTGATATACTCCTATCCTGTTTTTAGGTAGTGTCCATCCAGAAATGAGATAGTTTTCGCAAGGTCAAGGAAGATGTCCCGCTGTCAGCGGGATTAACCGCAGGAATACATTGAAGTATTTCGAGGATTAAAATCCGAATCTGACGTAGAGATTGCGGAAAATAGCCATTTATGGATGGGCACTAGTTAACCACTCATGAGGTCATAGTTTCATATGCAAATGAAGATTGGAGTCCTTTCGGATACACACCTCGGGGGGGTTAGTAAATGGTTCAGGGAGATCTATGATACATATCTGTCTGATAAAGATCTCATTTTGCATGCCGGAGACGTTGTTTCAACCGAGATTGTAGATTTCTTGAGCCAAAAAGATTTCAAAGGCGTCTATGGAAATATGGATCCCATTGAAGTTCAGGAAAGGCTTACAGCTAAAAATGTAATAGAATTAGGCCCTTATCGCATAGGTCTTATACATGGGTGGGGAGCTTATGCGGGCCTTGAGGATCGCATTTGGGCGGAGTTTCAGAACGTGGATGTTATTGTGTACGGTCATTCGCATCACGCAGCAAATCATTTAAGGGATGACGTGCTTTTATTTAACCCGGGGACTGCGACCGGTTATAGTTCATCAGGCATACACAGCATAGGGGTTTTGGAACTTGATCGTACGATTCGTGGCAAAATTATCACATTGGATGGTTAAGCGATGAAGGTACTTTGGGCACCGTGGAGAATGGAATACATCTTGTCCGATAAGGAAGAGGGAGAATGTATCTTCTGTCCAGGAGACAATAGAAATCAGGATCAGGCGCGGTTAGTCCTATATGTATGATCAATTACCTTCGTTATAATTAATCGCTTCCCATACATTAATGGACACCTCCTGGTGGCACCTGTCCGTCATGTTCCTGATTTGGAATCCCTAACAGAGAAGGAAACGCTCGACCTGCTGCTTATGGTTCGCAGGTCCATTGAGGTGTTAAAGAAGGTAATGAGCCCTGAAGGTTTTAACGTTGGGATAAACCTTGGTAGTGTTGCCGGGGCTGGCGTGGAGGCACATTTACACTTTCACATTGTGCCCCGTTGGAATGGAGATACAAATTATATGACCGTTTTGGGGGAGGTGAGAGTAATTCCCGAGCACATCGCGGAGACCTATGGGAAACTCCTGCCTCATTTTAGGAAGTTAAAACAGTTT
>JAQYVK010000621.1 GCA_030145585.1 Desulfatiglandales bacterium
CGAATCATGCTGACTGTAAGAAATTGAGCCTCTACAGTCAGCTACAGGTCCGGCATGACATCTGGTGTCCCGCTGTTCTGTGGCGGGGAATTAAACCCTAAGTGATTAAAGACCTGGTCGATTTCTCGGGTGGTCAAAAATAGGCCATGCTCGTTTTTTTGAACTCTTTTTCACTGAATAAAAGGATGTACTCGTCCATACCTGTGGCTTCCGACATGCGTTTCGCAACCTGATAGCAAGCGTCTTTATCATCACCGTGGACCATGGTAAATAGATTATATTTCCAGTCTTTTTGTGGCCTTCTTTGATAACAGTGGGTCACCTCCCTGAACTCGGCCATGGCCTTTCCAACCTCTTCTATCCTGTCATCCGGCACAATCCAGGCAACCATCGCGTTTGAGCTGAATCCTGCCTCCTGATGGCGTAGGGTTGCACCGAACCTCCTGATCACCCCACTTGCTTTTAGAGCTCTTATCCTCTCAAGGAACTCGCTCTCCGTCATTCCGATACTTTCGGCCATCTTCGCAAATGGCTTCTTTTGCAGGGGCAAGTCTCCCTGGATCAACCCTATGATAATTTTATCCCGCTCATCAATCATCTATATATTCACTCTTCATGATTCTTCCTGGGTTAGTCTCCTCCCGCAGAGCGGGAGGCTTCAATTAGCCCACTCGAAGGGGGTATCAGAAAAAATTTGCTGTTCAAATCCGAATATCGAAACTCGAAATCCCTGGCCCAGACCTGAATCAAACGTGACTAATTTTTAACGATGCACTGGTTCGGTTCTACAGATAATATTTTCATATGGCATCCGTCGCACCAGGGCGGGCCGAAACAAATTCGAATGCGCTAAATTCGAATGACCAAAACAACAGAATTATGAGCCTATCTTTTCATATTCTCGCTCATGGGTATACTTTTAGAACACCCGTAATTTTGAGCATTGGGAATTCGGATTTTGGATTTGTTTCGTATTTCGTATTTCGTGCTTCGAATTTTTTGTATTTTCTACCCGGATCGGTAGAAATTATCTTGGTCTATCGCCAAAGGCGGTCAGTGTACCAAAGAAAGAATGCCCATGAGGGATATCCAATGCGGGCGTTCTTGTCAAGAATAAAGGATTTTAACAAGCTTGCATAATTCTTTAAAATTTTATATATTTCTAACCCACCTATAACACGAAGAATCAGCAAATCTCTTTATCTGCTTTTGCTCATGCTTCACCTTCTCAGGATGCTATGCTTGGTTATTTGAAAATCGTTGAAAAAAGGATCAAAGAGGCACAAAAAAACGGGGAATTCGATGATCTTCCCGGGCATGGAAGTCCATTGAAATATGAAGAGGACCGTCATATCCCGGAGGATCTGCGTCTGGCCCATAAGATTCTAAAAAATGCAAACTGTCTTCCACCCGAGATTGAAGAAAAAAAAGAAATTCGACAGATGGAAGATATGCTGGCGAACATCCCGGATGAAAAGGAGAAATATAAGCTTATTAAGAAAATTAACTACAAGATTATGAGATTGAATATGATGGGCAAAAAGTCTCCTCTCGTTGAAGAAAAGCAGCTCTATTACCAGAAACTGGTTGAGAGATTAGAGAGAAAATAGGGATCGAGATCTAAAAGCGGTTGTTTCATTGCTTGGAGTAGCGGACCCACCGAGGTGGGTTTAAGTCCCACCGAGGTGGGACAAAGCGGCTTATGGGGGGCATTCAGCAATGGATATGAAAAGGGATTACTATGAGGATGTCCGGGTTATCGGCTCCGGAGTGATCCTCTTCTGGTGTGTGGTATTCATCCTATTTCTCGCCCTATTCCCATTCCTCTTTAAAAACTATTACGTTTATATGGCCAACTATATGGCCATCAACGTGATTGTGGCCATAGGTCTGAACCTTTTGGTAGGCTATACGGGGCAGATCTCACTAGGCCATGCCGGTTTTTTTGCCATCGGTGCCTACGGGACCGTCGTCCTCATGGCCAAAGCCTCTTTTCCTTTTCTTCTGGCCCTGCCCCTGGCCGCTCTCGCCACCGCCTTATTCGGCTTTCTTCTCGGTCTGCCCGCCCTCCGATTGGAGGGACCCTACCTTTCCATCGCCACCCTCGGCTTCGGACTCACTATTACCCAGGTCATCGGAAGGCTTGAATTCTTCGGAGGCCGTCAAGGCCTGCACACACCGGATTTGGTCATCGGCCCTTGGCATCTAGACTCCGACAGGCAGTTCTACTATCTGTTGATCCTCATAACCATTTTGTTGACTCTCGCAGCACGGAATCTGATAAAAACCAAGATTGGCCGGGCCTTTATCGCGATCCGTGACGCTGATATCGCGGCCGAAACCATGGGTGTCAACCTCGTATATTATAAGACCTTGGCCTTTGCAATCAGCGCCTTTTACACGGGTCTGGCAGGGGGTCTTTATGCCTTTGTGTTGCGATTCATCGAACCACAGATATTTAACCTGTTGATGTCTATCATATTTTTAGCCATGGTGGTGGTTGGGGGTTTAGGCTCTATCTTTGGTTCCATTGCGGGAGCCTGCCTGCTATCCTGGTTGGATCTGGAACTTCGGAACATTCTCAGCATCCCATATTTGGGCGTATGGCTGGAGACCCTTTCCAAGAGCTTTTTTTCCATCACCGGGGTATCCAACATCCAACTTATTATTTACGGCTCGATCATGGTCGCCATCATGTTGTTCGAGCCATTGGGCATTTACGGCATTTGGATTCGGACGAAGATTTACTGGAAGACATGGCCCTTTTGAGATGGCTTCTAATAGAGAGTGAGGCTCCTCCCGCAGAGCGGAAGGCCTCTGGAAGACCCCTCGAAGGGGTCTAAAAATAATACGATTATCAAGATTACTAATCTATATCAAGGACGCCGCTGTTAAAACGAAAAGAATAGGAACGTCGAACATCCAACGTCCAACATCGAATTTTGAATAAGGCATGCTAAAATTTTTTTATAAAATGGCCGAGCGA
>JAQYVK010000622.1 GCA_030145585.1 Desulfatiglandales bacterium
TAACTTGCGCCCAATATAATTGCGACCGCAACTAATTTGGGTTGGAGGCATTCTCGTGGAAGTATTTGATATTGATGAATCAATGGGATTCATCGTCCGCAAAACGAGTTTAAGTTTTCAGAACTGGTTTAAACGTACGGCGAAGTCTAAGGGCCTTGATATTACACCGGAGCAATGGGGAGCGTTATGCAAGTTATGGGAGAAAGATGGCATATCACAAAGAGAACTCAATGAAAAACTTCCCCAAGGCATTGCAAACACATCAAGAATGATCGATAGCCTGGAAAAGAGACAATTGGTAATCCGTAAAACAGATCCCAATGATCGTAGGATATTCAGAATATACCTTACAAGAAAAGGCAGGGCAATTCGAGAAAAACTTGTCCCCATTGGGGAATTGGGTAATGAAATAGCCACAAGAGGTTGTAGTAAGAGAGAGATTGAGACCATCAAGAAATTACTTAATCAGTTTTGTGTAAATCTAAATCACTCCGATTAATAAAGAAAACCTTCTATTATAAAGCTTACATTTTGTTGGTAAAGAGTCGCACATTTTAAAAAATTTTTCCTTTAATAATTGCCTACGCAAATATTGCGTGTACAAGTATTGAAAGAAACGATAAGCATCTCTCCCATGCAACCATGGGAGAAACTCACCAAAACCATTTTCAAAAGGAGGGTTAATAATGAGAGAAAAAATTGGGAAATCTTTATGCAGGGATATATTGTGTGCAATTCTTGTCATGTTTTTTGTTTCTGGCACCGTCCTATTTTTCAATCCCGGGCAGGTAATGGCTGAGAAGGTCATAACCCTAAAGGTGGCACATTTTATCAAAGAAGTTCATCCCATGTGCCGAGGTTTAAAATGGTGGGGGGATGAGGTCACGAAACGGACCGGAGGGAAGGTCCAGTTCAAGTACTTTTGGGCCAGCTCTCTCGCAGGACCACCCCAACTTTATGACGCCATCCGGACGGGCCTGGCGGACATGGGGCCTATACTTCCAGTCCTTCATGCGGCCAAGACGCCCATTTTTACAATAGGGGCGATGCCGGGCATGCCTACCAATAAATTCCTTAATGCCGTATGGGCGGCACATCAATTGGGTAAAACAGACGCGGCGCAGGCCGAGGTTAAAAGAAATGGGTTCCATTTCTTATATGGTAACGGCCATAGTGGGGATTTCATTTTCAGTTCGAAACAGATCAAACGTCTCGAAGATTTAAAAAAAATGCGTATATCTTCTTTTGGACCATTCGGAGCGGCTTTCAAAATTTGGGGTTCGGATGTGACCTGGCTCGGCGTTGCAGAGACCTATGAAGGATTGAAGCGGGGTGTCGTCGATGGTGCGAATAAGCCCCTTGTGGCAGGCATTACAGAGGCCCTCTATGAAGTAGCCCCATATGTCATGCTGCCGCAGATCGGGATTAATGTGACGGCCGTGACCGTGATGAGGGAAAAAACGTGGAATAAAATGTCTCCGGATATCCAAAAGGTTATGAACGAGGTCAGCGAAGAAATGTCATACAAACTTGCTGAGCTCTTCGATAAGTTCGATCCTATTTTCATTAAGCAGATGAAGGGTAAAGGGATGACCTTTACCAGTTTGCCGGAAGGCGATGTGTCCAAAATGAGGCAATCGGTTAAAGGCATTTGGAACAAATGGGCCGCAGACATGGACAAGAAAGGTCTGCCCGGCACAGAATTGAAAGATAAATTTTACAATTGGTGTGCTGAAGGACCCAAGTAACGCGGGGACAATAGGAAAGCGAGGGGACAGATGAGATTCACATTATGGCCGGAGCGGGTGTCGGGGGCAGGAGGTCGTTTTGGAAGTTGGATAGGTTCTGCAGCCGCCCTTTTGCTGGTCATTGTTGTTGCTGCAAATATCATCGCCAGAATCCTCGGCCACAGCATTCCCGGTATTTTGGATATTTCTCAAAATTTTATGGTGATCATAGTCGTTATGATGTTGGCCTATACGCAGGCTCAACGGGGGCACATCGGGGTCGAGTTTGTGCTCAATTTCCTTCCTGAGAGTGGTAGGAGGGTCGTTGGTCTCATTACCCTTTTATTATCCCTCGCCTTTGCAGTGCTTCTAGCCTGGCAAAGTTGGGCGATGGCCTGGTTCGCTTTAGAGGTAAGAGATCATTCCGGGGTTTACCCATATCTGCCCCTCTATCCTGGAAAGCTTATTCTTGCCTTAGGTGTGTCTCTGTTGTGCCTACAACTCCTAGTGGATGTCTGGGTGGCGCTTCGGAGGGTTTCCTCGTCAACAGCGACTGAGTGATTTTATAGGACAATACGGTTCGGATACCTTATCCCTTGTTTGTACAAGGTGCCATTTCCGAATTAGAACGTTGGGAGGTCATTCTTTGGATGACTTATAGAATCCTTAGGCTGCCAGGGTAGATTGTCGAAAAACCAACTTATGAGAGGCTGATGAAAATGTCCAGATGCAAGGCTTCCGAAATCCCGAGGAATGAGGCGTACATAAAAGTACGTCGCAGTGACGAGGGATGAGGGTAACGCAGCAGATGGGGGTTTTCAGACAGCCTCTGGGACAATATTAGAGGAAAGCTTTAATATGGATGGATCACTCGCAGGCATACTTGCGCTTGTGGCGCTCTTGTTTTTGTTGGCAAGCGGGATAAGCATTGCCTTTGCAATGGGAATCATTGCATTTATCGGTTTTTGGCTGGTTTCCGGCTTTGATGTGGCTTTAGGTGTCCTGTACAACATCCCTTTCACCGGGTTCTATAACTGGATGCTCTGCGTGATTCCTCTTTTTGTCCTGATGGGAAATTTCGCTTTTTACTGCGGGTTGACCTCAACCCTTTTTGATGCGGCCAGCAAATGGATGGGCCGCATTCCCGGTGGCCTGGGTGTAGCCACGATCGTGGCATCCGGAGGGTTTGGGGCAGCTACAGGGGCAGGTGTTGCCACAGCCGCCTCTATGACCATGATCGCGGTCCCTGAAATGGAAAAGCACGGTTACCAACGGAAAATGGCCTTTGGAACAGTTGCTTCGGGTGCAACGTTGGCAAGCATCATTCCGCCGAGCATCGGCCTTGTTGTCTATGGCATGCTTACGGATACCTCCATCGCCAGGCTGTTAATCGGAGGCGTAATGCCCGGGATTCTGCTCATCATCCTGTTGAGCGCTTCAGTGATACTCCGTGTCGTCAGGAATCCTACCCTGGCCAGAAGGACTGAGCAAGTCCCATTCAATGAAAAACTCAGCGCTCTTAGAGGGGTATGGGGTATTATTGTTCTCATTTTGTGTGTTTTGGGTACCCTCTATACAGGACTGGCCACCCCGACAGAAGCAGCGGGAGCAGGCGCAGCAGGCGCTCTGATCCTTGCATTGGCTTCAAAAGGCCTGGACAAGAATAGTTTTATGAGCTCCCTTTATGATACCGGGCGTATGACGTGCATGATCATGTTCATACTCGTGTGCGGGGGCATGTTCAGCCGGTTTCTCACCATAACAGGGCTGCCCGGGGAAGTGGCCCTTCTCATTGAAGGGCTGGACCTGCACCCTGTGCTTATCCTAAGTGTCGTTTCGCTCATTATTCTTTTTATGGGAATGTTTCTGGACCCCATGTCAATTGCGGTCATCAGTCTTCCAGTCATTTTCCCTGTGGTGGTTTCACTGGGCTATGATCCGGTATGGTTCGGGTGTTACTTTACGATATTCGGAGGATTGGGGCAGGTTACTCCCCCTATCGGATTGATTTGCTTTGCCATGAAAGGGTCTATTCCGAACAGCACCATTGAGGAGATTTTCGCTGGTACAGTTCCCTTTATCATTGTGGAGTTCGTCGGTCTCGCAATTCTGGT
>JAQYVK010000623.1 GCA_030145585.1 Desulfatiglandales bacterium
GCTGTGCGGATGGAATCCGGCCGGTCGTGTTTAAATTGGAGAGAATAGAAGGTTAATTATTCCGGGCCGCCCCTATCTTTTTCATGGAACCTGCCTGCGAATAGCACGCAGGCAGGTTTAACAAGGCATTTTATGCAGGAAAAATATCTATAGCCCTAAGGACCAACATGTTTTTTACCCAGGTGTTCATTATAGGCGAAAAATCATCCTTATAACCCGGCGTTTCTTGGTCTTTCGCATAGTCTTCAAAGCTGGTGACATCCACGATGCCGACGAGATTGTATGGGGCTTCCGCAGGCGCGGGGGGACCCCCTTCTGATTTGATTGCGCCTTGAACCTTTGTAAGGTGATAATGTTTGACCGCACTTAATCCTGTTATAAAGGGACCCTTAAACTCATGGACCCATTTAACAAAATCCTCTTCTTTCAAATCGTCTTTCAAATTGTACATGATGAGTAACTTTGGCATGGTTAAACCTCCTTTGGAATAGATTGTTTGCGATAAATGACTTCTCATGTCCTTTCACATCCAAATCGATTGCAAATCAAATCCTCTGAAAACGAAGCCTGCTTCAATAAGGGACTATTACCTAATAGAGCGAAAGTCGAGGATACCTTAGATCCAAGGCGTCCAAAGGCGAATGCCGTATGCTGCTGCGAAGCAGCAGCCATCTACATGCGAGCCTTTGGCAAAGCAGGAAATGGGGTATCCCCGGCTTTCCTCGAAGGTGGAGAATCCCGACCATTGGTCGTGATTCTCCTAAAGAAAAAGCCTACTGGCTTTTTCACGTAAACGAAAATGGAGAAAAAAGAAGAACTTTTATAACTCATCATTAAGCCAGAGAGATAAAACTGTTATAGAAAATATTAAAAACGTTTGTTATTCTTTTATAAAAAATCCTTCTCGATTTTGTTTACGCTGGATTAGGGAATTAAACAATGTAGTCATAATAACCACGGACAACACGATAGCGAGATACCTGCTGTCCTCCAAGCCAGAGCTGGTTTATTTTCGCATCTCGAAGATATTTTTCAAGATGATACTCCGGCGAAATACCGTTTGATCCCATCAGTTCAGCCGCCTTGTTGGCTACCCATACGGCCATATCCGCGGCAAAGACCTTGGTCGCACTCGCTTTCGAAACCATTTGAGGCGAAGAGGGAGGCCCATAGACCTCCGGATGATCCAGCATGGAGGAAAGGTTGTAAAGCGCACCCCTGGTCATTTCTATTCGTATGGCCATGTCTGCCAAAATACCCGCGGCCATGCTCCATTCCCTCACCGGTTTTCCCCCGCTTTTTCGCTCTCTTGTATAATCCATCGCAATGTCAAAGGCTGCCTGGGCGGTTCCCAGAGATATGGTGGCGGAGTGAAATTGGGCGCCTGTTCCCGCCATCCCAGCAAAAAATTGGGCATCTACGCCAGGCTTTGCCAGCCGATATTCCTTGGGAACTCTCACATTATCATAAAAGATGCTGGCATTGATGGAGGTCCTGAATCCCATTTTCACCTCCGGCTTCCCAAAAGAGAGCCCTTCGGCATCAGGAGGAACATAGATCAGGGCAATGCCGTCCTCCCCAAGCTCCGGGTCCGTGGTACAGACCGTCAAATAAACACTGGCAATGCCGGCGTGGGTCGGCCAGGACTTGGTCCCATTGATCACCCATTCATCCCCATCTAAATGCGCCTTGGTAGAAATACCCCTCCCCTGCAATAGGGGATTCTCCGTGTCAGCGCCCCCTGCGGCATCTGTCATCGATATGCAACCATAACTCACCCGGTTACCGCTGAAGGCCGGACCAAATCTGTCGACTATGGCTTTGTTTCCTGCTCGTTCTGCTGTTTTCACAAGGCCCCCACTAATCCCAGGGATGCACAAGCTAATCCCGGCATCACCCTTCGCCAGTTCTTCGCACACAATCGCCTGGGTCGTGTTGGAATCCTGTTTGTGTCCCTCCTTTTCATCCCCGCCATTGTGCCGTCCGATCCCCAGTTCTAAGAGCTTTTGAAGAACGCCTTCAACAAGACTGTAATCCTCTTCCATCTCCCGCCTGATAGGCATGATCTCTTTAGTCACAAATTTTCGAATCATGTCTCGGATGGCCTTTTGTTCATCTGTCAGAAGGTGTTCTAATTGCATGGTTTCCTCCTCTTTTCGCCGGACTTTTTAAGCATAGTGGTCATTTGAAACCATTGTTTCAGGGTATCTGACGGGATCTTTTACGCCAAGTGCTCTGGCGTCAATTTGTAACGATTCACTCAATAGATTTTGGTGATTCACCGACATTGAAAAACATTGATTAAGTTCTGTGTTGACTTTATACATAAGATCATCGCGCAGCTTGGATAGGTATAATATTCAACGGACCATTCATTCTTGTTGACGTGACGGAGGTGTAAAGAACTCGCCATATGGTTCTATATCACCTCTTCGAGGATTAAGACAAACCAAATCGACGTCTCTAATATTTACTTTAAATTGGGGTTTTGCCGCAACAACTTCCGGGACCGGCACAACTTGCATTTGTGATATTGGAACCACAGCAAGCAGTGTCACCTGGCCCGGGAAACTTCGACACAGACGTCCCGGAAAGAGAGGATGGTGCTGAAATCATCTTTTTGAGATTGGTGCTTTGACAGGTTTGACATCGAAATTGCTCCCTCGAACCTGTGATAAGAATTTCGCTATGGCTCCCGCAGTCCAAACACTCGTACTCAAAGAGAGGCATGGGTATTCTCCTTCAAATTACTCAGACACTGTATGAGCTTTCCAGCATCCTCTTTACCTGGCCGAACGGGCAATTGGGCCATTAGCCCAAGACCCTCGCTGGCGTCGTGGAAGTTCTCGGGTGATAATTGGCTTACGGATGCACAATTGATTCTTGGATTCACTGAAACCAGTCTACCTGCAAACTCCAAACCGGTCATATCACCAAGCCTCTCGTCTGTGATCACAAGGTCAATGGTAGTATCTGAAGCTATTTTCAGGGCTCTTTCTCCAGATTCCGCCCAGGACAAATCGACATCGCTATGTTCTGCCAAAGCCGATGCCAAACCGGATAAAGAGGCTTTGTTGGAGCTTACCAGTAATAACTTGAACATATCATCCTCCCAAAGGTTCTCTATAAGCCATCTCAAAAATGCCAAATAGTCCGATCTCTGTGCGTCCTGCTGTTCTGCTGAAAGCCGCTTTCAGCAGAACAGCTTAGATGAATTCCCGACCGGTGGTCGAGAATTAATCACGGCTTTACACCGTCCTTGACCTCGAACTATTTTTCTATTTTTGAGATGGCTTCAACACTTTATGTCTTACTTATTTTTTGACAACCCTTTTACCAATGCCCTTCAACGTTTGCCTTGTCGGATAATGGCAAATTCCCGTCAAGGTAGGCCTTTACAGCATCTTTCACCGAACCGTCGGCGTCATTGACTACCCCTATTTCTGCGGCCTTAAGAGCCTTGAACGCCTTGGGTCCGCAAAATCCCGTAAGCAACACTTCTGCTCCCTTATCACTAACCATGCAGGCTGCCTGAATGCCG